>JAJYKO010000086.1 GCA_021788565.1 Chloroflexota bacterium | reverse complement strand
CGAGCAGGTGCGAGCCGGCGCCCTCACGCCCGAGCAGGCTCGTCAGCACCCCCGGCGAAACGTCATAACCCGCGCTATCGGCCAGCGCGCTTCAGTCGAGGTGGAAATCTACCGGTTTTGTGCGGCGGCAGGCGACGCGATAGTTTTGTGCTCCGACGGCCTCACGAGCGTCGTAGAGGACGACGAGATAGGTCGCTACGCGCGTGAGTTGCCACCCCAGGAGGCGGTTCAGCGGCTGATCGATGCGGCCAACTCTCGGGGGGCGCCCGATAACGTGACGGTGGCGGTTATGCGTTTGACCGTGGATGCGGTCACCCCAACGAGCGGCAGACGCCTGGGCTGGGGCCTACTTGGCCTCGCCCTCCTCGTGGTGGCGATCGCGGCTTACGTGGTGCTTCGGCCCTTTTAACGCGCCGTCACAAGTGACAGCTGTCATCCTGAGGCGCGTAGCGCCGAAGGATCTCTCCGGCATTGCGGAGGAACCGAGAGATCCTTCGCCTCCGGTACGCTCCGGCTCAGGATGGCAGACTCTCAGGTGTCACGCCCGCCGGACGATCAGCCCAAGGTCGTGGTTTACGTGGGTTCCGGTGGGGGGCCGCCGCCGGTCAGCGGCGACCGGCGGCTACTGAAAAATTAGGGTAGGAGCCGGCTCCTGCCGGCGAGCGTCCTCCGGGCGGCTCCTGCCGGCGAGCGTCCTCCGGGCGGCTCCTGCCGGCGAGCGTCCTCCGGGCGGCTCCTGCCGGCGAGCGTCCTCCGGGCGGCTCCTGCCGGCGAGCGTCCTCGTTGGACACTGGGGCCATCGCCGCCGGGAGGCGGCTCCTACGTGGAAGGATCCGGTCGACTACCCGTTCAAGTCATTAGGGCCGCTGAAGCGTCGATTCCAGGGCGTCAGCGAGGGTCTGATCGGCCTTCGCTACTCACGGCTTCGGCGGGGCCGGGGCCGGAGCCGGGGCTGCCGGTGGCGGCACCGGCGTGGGCGCCTTAACCTCCACTGTGGCCGGCTGGGCTGTCTGCCCGGCATCGTTGCTCACGACGAGCGCGTAGGTGGTTGTCGCGCCCGGCGATACCTTGACGCTGCCGAGATAGGTCTTGTCGGTCACCGCTATGCTTCGCACGACCTGACCGTCACTGGTCTGCACGACTACCTTCTTCGCATTCTGCACGCTGAAGCTGAGGGTTGCCTGATCGCCGGGTGCAATCGGGACCGGCGCTACGGTGAAGAAATCGATCTTCACAGGAGCCTGGCCAACACCTACCTTCAACGCCTTGGTGTCGGAGCCGCCGGCGTTCGTTGCCACCAGCGTGTACTCGGTCTCGGTCTGAGGCTTGACTGTCTGGCTGAGGGCGCTGAGAGGCATTTCCACCTCCTGTTTACCGTCGGCGATTTCCCCCGTGCTTGCCCGGAGTACCAGTTTCGACGCCCCCTGCACCTGCCAATTCAAACTGACCTCACCCCCGGGCGTGGTCGTCTGGGGGTTGGCCGAGAAGGAGGTGATCTGCGGCGCATCTATCACGATCGTCTTAGACGCCTCCTGGTTGCCGGCATCGTTGGTAGCTACCAGCTTAAACACCGCGTTGTTCTGCGTTGGGTTCACCGTCACGTCGCCGGATGGCTTGAGGTTCTTCATATTGTCCCCAGGCTGGATCGATACGGCGGTTGCCCCGCTGACGTCCCAGTGAATGGTGACGGGGTCACCCTCCTTCTTGACATGCTCTGGCGAGGCCGTGAAGGCGACGATCTTCGCCAGCTCCGGCTTAGGCTTGACCTCGACATTGACGCTGCGGCTGGTCTGAATGCCGACCCTGTTGCGGGCAGTGAGCGTGTACTTTCCACTCGCGGCCGGTACTACCTTCAGTTCTCCGCCGGGAAGACCAAGCTTCTCCGAACCGGTGGCGGGGTCGATGGAGATGCCGGAGCTGCGAATGACGCTCCACGACAACGTGACCGGCTGCCCTGCCACGACGGTGGCCGGGTCCGCTTTGAACTCGAGGATTTCCGCCGGACGGGCGACGAAGAAGACGACCGCCAGCACGAGCATCAGGCTGACAGCAGGAATCGCGAACGGTTGGACACGTCTGAACAGAGACTGCAGCCAGATGGGCACTCGCGGTGGAAAGGACACCAGGGCGCGCTCGATCTGGTCCTGGTCCCCTGATTTGACTGTGACGACCATGCTGTGGGTGCGGTTCGATCCGAACCAGTGACGTCTCTTGACCCTGGTCTTGATGCGGATCGCGTCTCGGCCGCCGTTGGCCAGCTCCAGCTGCTGACGATCGGCCTGGCATTCCAGTTCGTCTGCCTCGATCTGCACTGCCACGGCGGCCAGGTCGTTGCCGGCGTTGTAGAGGCTCAGAGTGAACTCGCCCTGCGGCCTGGATATCTCCTCCGGTTCCATCGTCGCCTTCATCTCCTGGAAGGGATCGATGGATAGCTGGCTCGTCGCCACGCGGCGAGCAGGCGGCTCGCCCTGGCTGGTTGCCGTGATGGCGAAGTTGTGTATTCCGGCCCTCGACTGGCTGTCCCTGGGAGGGGCCACAATCAACCGAAGCTGAGCCACGGCATCGGCGGCAGGAGTGGCGTGCACGGGTGTGTGGAAGAGGTGCACCTGCGCCACTGGACCGGTCGATTGGTCCGGGGCCACGATCCGGTACCACTGTTCGCGCAGACCGACCAGCTCGACTCGGAACCAGTCGACGTGGCCCGTGTGGTTCACGACGGTTACGTTCATCTCCACTTCGCTGCCGGCCTCGACGCGTAGCTGCATGGGAGCCAGGACCAGTTCGATTTGCTCTTCCCCTACGCTGGCGATCTGCCTACGCTGATGGAAGGTTACGACCACCCGTCCTAGCTGCAGCCGATCGCCTTCGTTGAGCTCCACTTCCTGGGCCTTGGCCAGCGTCGCGCCATTGACGATGGTGGGATTGGTGGCGTCGGCCTCGACGCGCAGATACCAGCGCCCTTCGCGGAAGGAGAGGAAGCCGTGCCGACGTGACACCGTGCGCCCGTAGGGAAGGTCCGCCAGGTCCACGTCGGGCATGTGGCTTCTGTCTTCCGAATGCCGGCCGAGCGACAGCTGCTGCCCATTATTGGCGGCGAGCGGGACGGCCGTGTCCTCGCACCGCAGTTCAGCCGTCGGCTCGATCAACTCCGGTATCACCGGCTTGGGTGGCTCACCGACGCGGAAGACGGCCGCGACCTTGCCCAGGGTGATCCGGTCGCCATCACCCAGCTTTGCTTCCTGACCGGCCGCTAGAGACTGTCCTGCCACCATGGTCGGGTTCTTCGTGGTCGGCTCGACCCGCAGGATCCACTGGCCGTCGCGCTCGAAGATTCGCGCGTGCTGCCGGGAGACGGTTCTGCCGCCTTCGAGACTCGCCAGGTCGATATCAGGCCGGAAGCTACCGTCGTCGCTGTGCCGTCCTACGACTGTGCCCTCGCTGCGCAGGGCTAACGGCTTGTCGCCAACAACCAACTCCGCCATCCCTAATCCTCCTCGCCGTCAGGCTTCCAGGTCGATCGCTTCCAGCGGCTGCTGACGCCGACGCGCGTAGACGGCCACGTTGACACCCAGTTCCAGAGAGGCCCTGATTGCCTCCCTTCCCAGCGATTGGCCCTCCCGGCCGCCCTGCCAGGCGCAGCCGTAATCGACCGTACTGAGCACGAATCCCCCGCCTTCGGTAAGGGTCATTACCTTTCCTGCCAGAGGAGGCTCGTTGAACAGGTGCCTCGCCGTCAGCACGGGATGCCAGCGGCCTACCGGCTGCGGCTGACGGCCGAGCGCCCTGGCCAGCCGCTCGGCAGCGGCGGCGAACTCAGCTGCTTTACCCGTTTGACATACGTCCGCCATAAGCACGCCACCTCCGTCGAGGAACTCCCTCAACTGTGTCAGGGTGGCGGGATCGTCGATCGTAAATCCGCCGGGGCCGGTGATGTAGAGCAACGATACCGCTGGGATGGCCTCCCCGGGCTGGCAGATGCCCGCCCAGCGCGGCCTGTAGACGGTGGTCAGGCCGATTTCCCGGAGCAGGTAGCGTAGTCCCAAGCGATGGGTGACGGTAACCTGGTCCCCCTCACTACCCTCTGTCACGAGTTGCGCTACGCCGATCTCAGCGCGGGGGCGCACCGCCACCCGCTCGCGAAAGCGCAGGTCGATCTCACCGGCTTGAGGGTTGAGCGGATCGACGGCGTCGCGGACGCTCCCAGCGGTCACGACTCGGGCCAACTCCATGGCAGGCGGTCCCGCTTGAATGCGCTGTGCTATGACTTCGCACCGCTCGACGACTCGAGTGTATTCGTCCAGGTCGTTCCAGAAGCGCTGCGGATCGGCCAACTCCTCTCGCATGCGTAACGAGATGTACAGGGTCGCACCCGCCTCCGCGGTGACAGAGAGGCGCAACTCCCTGGCCAGGACGAGGGCGCGGCCATCGCTGTCTATCGCGACGCCAGGGCGAACGGCGAGCCTGTTAGGCGCGGACTGGTCCGCCACCACCTCCAGGCCCTCGACGACTCCCCAGCCGTGGCCGTTCAGTAGGTGCAATCGCAGCTGGCTGCGATGGTAATCGTGAGCGTCGGCCCAGGTGGTTTCGTCCACCATGAGTCCGCGGAAAGGGTTGACTCGCTTGAATTCGGTGATGCCAAGGGTCGCGACCGAGGCCGCCCCGGCGGGCAATCTCGCGGCCCACGGGGCAGTGGGTGCGGCGGACGGTGTCATCTGGACCCCGGCCGCGGTCCCGGCCGGCGCCGCGGGGGCAGACGTTTGGGCCGGCTTCTCCTGGACTGGCACCTGCGGAGGTGCGGTCAGGGGCGGCGCTACCTTCGCCACCGGAGCCGGCGGGGCGTCCTCCACCATAGTGGCGTCGAAGGCGTCGACTGCTGCCGGACGCGGGGCTTTGAAGGTCAGCGCCACGTCGCCGACCTGTATTCGCGCTCCATCGGCGAGCAGGCGTTCCTCGCCACCCGGGACGCGGGTGCCTGCCAGGACGGTGGGATTGCGGGCGGTCAACTCGCTGCGCAGAAACCACTGGTCGCCCCGTCGAAAGATTCGGGCGTGCTGGCGAGAGACGGTCGTACCGCCCTCCAGAACGCCGACGTCCACCTTGGGAGGGTCGTTCACTTCACGCCCGCCCCGGCCTACCAGGGTCTCCTGTTCCGCCAGCTCGAAACTGGTGCCATCCAGGGCAACAAGACTAGCCATTGCCACCTCCGCGCGCGATGCTGGGGGTCGGGACGATTCTCACCACGTGTCCGACATTTGCTGGCTTCAGCTCGTCAACGGCGGCCTCCACTTGCCGTGGCTCGGCGCTCGACGGGTCGCTCACCGCCAGAGTCACGACCGCGCATTGGTCACGCCGTACCCCCAGCTGACAGTTGAGCCCCAGGGCCGCGTCCTGGCCAATACGCATGCCGTCGAAGTTCTCCACTATGAGGGGGCGCCCGCCGGTGCGGATCTTCAGTTCCTCACGCATGGCTCGGCGGGTACCCTTCCATCGAGCCATTTCAACGGCTCTCCTGATAAGTTGACGTTGCTCGGCCTCTTCCAGATTCGGGTCGAGCTCCAGCCCCACCCATCCGGCGAGCCACGGCAGAAACGCCGCCGGGGTCATCCCAGGATCGAAATAGTGGTGTGTGCTGCCTATCGTCTCTTCAATTGGATTGATTATCCCCTCGAAGATCAGAAGGAAGCGCGTCATGAAGTCGTCGCTGTGATAGAAGGCAGGCAGATAATCGAGGAGACGGCTACGCAGGGCGCTGCCTCCCGGCGGCAGCACCCGAAGGTGCGCCGGCAGGGTGGCTACCCGCACTCCGGAAGGCTCATCTACCTCCACCACCAACTCGTGTTCCCCCAGCGGTGCCTCGCCGCCGTCGCGCGGGGGGTGAATGACCAGGAGGATCTCTGCCCACTCGCCGGCCGGTACCCGAAGGCTGTCCTTCGCCAATGTGTACCAACTTTGCGGCACTCCAACCACGCGGACGGCGAAGTCGGCATGCCCGTCATTTCCGGCCTTTTCCGGCGCCACGACGTGGATCATGACCTCGACGGTAGCACCGGCCTCGACCTTGAGATCGTCGACGCTCAACCTCGCGAGCGCCTGCGTAGTCATCATGTGGCCGTCTCCCTCTCCGATTCCGCTATTCCTCGATCACTTCGATTTCGTGCACGTCCGAGCTGAGAAGGTCGGCCTCGCCCAGGCGGATGACCCGCTCCTCCGGACCGACCGCGCGAGAGCCATCGACCAGCTTGACCAGGCGGAAGCGAACCTCCTCCACGTACTCGACACCGTCGATGTTCTGCAACAGCGGATAGACGTCGCCCATAGTGAGCGATTTCCCGAATGGCCAGCCTTTGCCGTCTGCGCCGCCGGTCGTTGGATGGATGAAGGCGTAGAGCCGCCGTCCGGCTTCCTGCTGTATGCGCAGGCGCTCGGCTTCACGCACGGCGACCTCGACGTCGATTCGGGCCTTCACCACCAGTTTGGCTCGCACGCTGACCCAGTGATAGTTGGGAAGCCCCACGGCCAGTTCGGTGGTGAGGGGACATCGCTCCTCCAGGTATGCGCGCACACCGTGGCATAGCTCTCGCCTGTGTTCGTCGGACAGCAGCAACTGCTCGGGCGGGATGTACCTGTCGATCGTCGCGACGGCCGGCACGAGCAGCAACCGTGCGTAGTGCAACCCGCCGTTCTTCTCCTCCGTGGCGGCCAGGCAACGGACCCGCGCCACTCTAGGCGAGGCCTCCAGTGCGAGGTATTCGAAGTCGGATTTCGTCACCGCTACCTCGCGGGTTCGCACCAACCTCGGTCCCCGTAGCTTGAAGCTGTCCAGCGTTTCGCGGTCGCGGCCGCCGGAGGCAGGCTGGAGGTTCGTCACCCATTTTACGTAGGAGAGGTCGACCGCGGACTTCGGCACCACGAGCGTCCCTCCACCGACGTTGCCGGCCGATCCACCCCCACTTCGGTAGCGAGTGATCCGAATCTGCTGCCCTTTTGGTGGTACGCGTCCATACTGGCGCTCCTGACCAGAGGGTTCACGCAGACGCGGCCCGAAGCGGACCTCCCCGGTCAGACCCTCGATCACGTAGTGCGAATGGGCTGGACTTGAGTCCGCGAAGTCCTCCACCTCCGACCATCGCTCGTAGCTGTGGTCCGGTAGCTCGACCTCCAGAACCTCGGGGGTCTCACCGTCAAGACGGCGGGGAAGGACAGGCGGGTTCAGCAGCGGGAAGACCTGGCCAGGGGTGCCGTCGCTACGTCCGAGGGTTTCCCCTGTTACCTCGAAGGCGTGGCTGGCGATGGTGATGCCGCCGATGCTCTCGGGCGAGAACGAGTGCACGACTGGGGATCGATCGTAGAACCTCTCTTCCTGACGTCGGCGCTCCGCTCTGCACCGGAACCAGCAAGCGTAGAGGCCTTTCGTGCCCACGCGAAGTTCCCGTGGGGTGCAGGTGCGAGGCACGACGAGGATCACGCTCCCGTCGCGGTTGAGACCGCGCGTGTCGTCCAGTCGGGGGCCCAGCCTCTCGCACTCAGGCTCCGTCTGCCTCAGCAGCAGCACCTCTTGCTGCTGCGGAAGCAGCGGGGCCCACTTCTCGCCGTTCCAGAACTCCCAGGTGAGGGGTGGATCGTCCTGGTTGATGTTAGGCGCCCGCAGGGTCTCACAGGTGAGGTTCAGGCGGATGAAGTGGCCGGCGAGGTTGTCCTGAAAGCCCAGGTAGAAGGCGTCGCCTTCCCTGGGCACCTCCTGGAAGACGGTTATGGCTGCCCTTTCCCAGCCCAGTCGCTCGGAGACGTCTTCGTAGGCGTAGGCGTGCGCGTCGGCTGCATCCTGACGCCGAGCGACGACGCAGTATCGCAGGACCGGCACGAGAATGCGCAACCTCTCGTCGGTGGTGAAGGTCACGGCCTGACTCGTCTCAGTCTGGCGAGTGGCGATTTCGGTGCCGCCGGGGATTACCTTGGTCTCTGCCTGAGGGGCCGTGAGCCAGAAGGCCAGTTCGGCACTCGCGGGAACGGCGGGATGGGGCCGGGCGCCGATCAGCTCCAGGAACTTCAGGTAGTTGCGCTCCGGAACCTTGTTGAGACGGTAGAGCAGCACGTCGGTCATCCAGGCGAACAGCTCGATCAACGTGACGCCCGGATCCGCGACGTTGTGGTCGGTCCATTCAGGACAGTATTGCGGGATTCGCCTCTTCGCCTCGTCGACGATGTCCTGAAAATCCCGCGGGTCGATTATCGGTGTGCTGGGCGGCATGTTGTCTCACTCCTCCCCAGGAATCAGGTAGAACGGGTAGACCAGGCTGCGCTCGGCGTTGACCGACTTGACGACGTAACGTACCTCCACCAGCAGCCGTGCCGGGTCGTCCGGATCCGTGGTCACCTCCACGTCGCTCACTGTAACCCGCGGTTCCCACCAGCCGATGGCCTCCATGACGTGGTAGCGTACGAGGCCAGCGGTAGTGGCGTCGTTCGGCGAAAAGACGAGATCGTGAATGCCGCAGCCGAAATGGGGCCGCATCCGGCGCTCTCCCTTGGCCGTCGAAAGGATGATGAACATCGAGCGAGCGATAGCCTCGTCTTCGCTCATTAGCGCGATGCCACCGCGACTGTTTACTCCCATGGGAAAAGCCCAGCCCGCACCGAGGAAGTTGCGGTTCTGGTCCATCATTGGCCTGCCTCCTCTCAGCCGATCATTACCGTGCTGACGGCGACTACCGTCCCGTTTGGGAGGTCGGACGGGTCGTTGCAGGTAAGGGCGGTGTCGCCAGCTCTGGCGGCGGGCTTGTTGTTGATCAAGACGCTCGTACTGCCCATCATGATCGTCGCTTTGTTGCGGGGAGGGACCTGGAAGGGTCCGGCCCCGATCGGCACGTGGGGCGGCGTGTTGTCTGCCGTGCTGCCCACTACGGCGGCGGGCATGCCCATGATGTTCACGTTGGAGCTGAGGTTGCCCGAAATGATGCCGTTGAAAGGGTGAGGCGTCGGCGTGGGCACACTGCCACTCGGCGACGGGTTCATTATTATGTGTATGTCCACGGCGACGACCTTATCGCCCTGTTTTGCCGCTGGCTGTCCCATCGTGTCCCCTCGAACTAGTTGATGTTGACGACCGTGCCCTTGATGGTCAGTGTGCCGTTCGCCTTCAGGGACATCGTCGCGTCGGCCTGAACGCTCACCTGCGAGCCTTTGAGGTCCAGGTTCCCTTTGGCCGTCACAGACGCGTTGCCCGTGGCGTCCACCGTGGCATTTCCCTTGGTGCTGACCTTAACGTCGCCGGTGGCGTCCACCATGGTCTCCTGCTTCGACTTGACGTTGACCTTGCCTCCGGCCTCCAGGTTGATATCCCCGTCAGCCTTGATCGAGATCTTGTTGCTCGAGGACTCGATCATCACGAGGTTGTTGCCAGTCTTGTCGGTGATCGAAATCTTCTCGGAGCCCTGTGTGTCGTCCAGGGAGATGACGTGACCGGCGCGCGTCTTGATCAGTCGCTCGTTGACCTTGCTGCTGCCGACGACCGCGCTGTTGCCCTTCGGCGGCTTGTCCTTGCCGTTCCAGAGGGCACCGACTATGAATGGGCGCGTGACGTCGCCGTGCTCGAACGACACGAGTACCTCGTCGTCGATCTCCGGCAAAAAGTAGAAGCCGCGATCCGGGCCAGCCATCGGGCTGGCGATGCGAGCCCACCAGCTTTCGTCGCTATCGGACAGCCACGGGAACTTCACCTTTACCCTGCCCAGGTCGTCACTGTCGGTGTTGTTGGTGACCACCCCGATGACCACGCTGGGTAGTTCGTGGTTGTCTCTGCTCCTGGCCTGCAGAAGTTCCAGCAAGGAATTGGTCCGCCGTCCGCTCACGACGAGGTGAGTCATGTAGGAGGTCTGCGCGCTCATCTGGTGGGTGGCCGCGGTGACATAGTAGTTGCCCGAGAGCCGCTGACCTATGCCCTTGAGCTCCACCGTGGCGCCGGGCTTGATCTTCGGGTCGCCGGTGGCGGTGCCGTCTGCCTCGACGAAGGATCCGTCCAGTTCGTCGTAGACCGCCTTGGCGATCTCGTTGGCCTCGGATTGGCTGCTCACCGGACGGTCGACTATGTAGTGCTTGGCGCTGCCAAAGGACGACCTGGCCAGCGTTCCACCACTCTGGCTTATGCCGGTCCTCGGAGCCATCTTTCCGTTCGTGGAGGTGCCGATGATCGGTTGCTTCGACTTCACGTCCCACGACTGCACGGTGACCTCCTCCACCTGAAAAGCGGAGGAGACTTTCACTCGGACGTTGACCAGCTCGTTGCCCAGAGCAAGCTTTGGCCCCTGGTCCTGGCCGTTGCGCGGCTTGCGGAAATGGAGCGTGCGGTCGTCCACGAACAGTTCGTAGCCGACCCGTGCCGCCCGTTCCTGGAGGAACTCCCAGTTGGTCTGGTTGTACTGGAGCAGATACTCGTGGGTGGTCGAGGTGGAGTCGACGTCCGCGCTGAGGCTCACCTCGCTGGCGATCTTCTGGGCGATATCTGAGTCGGTCATGTTCTTGAATGACCGGCTCTTACGGCCGCGATGCAGCCGGTGTCCTCGATCGTATCCCCTGACGATCAATGTGGGAGGTCCGCTGCTGTCGACGTCCTCTTCGAGCGCTGTGATCTCTCCCTTCGTCACTCTCTGGGGCTCCTGCTCTCTTCCGACCAGGATTTCGACCTCTTTGCCAATGCTGAAGAAGTCCTGATCCATCATTGGGAAGAGTTCCATCTGCATTTGCTGATTGGTTCTGTCGTTGATGTCGTGCAGCCGGATTTCGAACATGTCGGGCAGATGCAGGCTCTGCTCGACGAGCACGGACTCGACCAGGTCCATCTTCTCCGGCGGGAGAAAGGTGCCTCCGACTTTGATATAGGGTCTGGATGTGAGGACCTCGGGAGTTGTCGGCATGGTGATCTCCTGTCTCCCTATGGACGCGGCGGGATCGTCAGCTTCTGCCCGGCCTTCAGACGCATCGGATCGTCGATCTCATTGGCATCGGCCAGAAGCTTCCAGTATTTGGCGTCGCCGTACTCGTCGAAGGCGACGGAGTCAATCGTTTCACCCGGCATCACCACCCTGACCTTGTTCACCTCGGCGTACGCGGTAGGGTTGGTGGGAGGATATGTACCCTCGCTCTCCACCTGCTGGAACATTACGTTCAGCGTGGCGCGCATCGGCTGGCCGTCGGACTTGAACAGGGTGAATCGCTGATTGATGCTGGCGATGACTGACTTGAAACTCCAGTATTGGCCCCAGCGGAAGCTCACACGAGGAGGACGCCCCTTCTTGTTCTTGGAGTCCTTCAGGCTCTCGTCGACCTCCATGAGTTTCAGTACCTTCTCCGTGTACTTGCGCACGTCCGGCTGACCTGACATGGTGGAGGTATCGAAGAGCAAGGACACGGAGAGCGTCATTGTTCCACCACCCTGGAAGGTGACGGCGGGCACGTTCTTGCCCATCAGCTTCTTCGATTCCCAGGAGTTGTTCCTGCTGAAGGAGTATTCGGTGGGGTTGAACAGGCAGTCGACAACCTTCTGCGATTTGTCTTCGTTGTATATGTACGCCTTTACCAGTTGGGTGGAGTCCGGACTCATCGTCTTCCGCCTCGCTTTCTAACTCACCAGTGCCGTCCGACGTGCCTGCCCATACG
>JAJYKO010000085.1 GCA_021788565.1 Chloroflexota bacterium | reverse complement strand
CCCGTCCCTTGCCGAGGACCGAGTGCTGCTGGAGGCTCTCCGGACCGCGGTTCGCCGGGGTCTGGTGATGGCCCGCACCGACGGGCTTACCTACCTCCGAGAAGAGCTGCCCACGGATATGCCCGCCGACGATCTCAAACTTTTCCCGCCCCCGCCGGCCGTGCGGGGTTCGGAGTTGGCCCCGGGCTCATTGGCCGAGGCCTGGTCTGGTGGGGAGACGACAGCCGCTAAGCTCTGGGAGGCCCTGAGCGAGCGGCGGGGGCACCGGGTGCCGTGGGTGCTGGTCCAGGCGGCGATAACCGAGGCACTGGCGAGCCGCCTGGTCGAACTGGCGACCGGAAGCGATCCCTGGCCATCAGCTGCTGAAACCGCTGCTTCAGTACGACTCCGTACTCCCCTCAAGCCAAAGGAGCAGCAAATCGACCCCGCCGATTTGGTAGGTGAGGGCGTTCGGTCGGCCTGGGCGAGTGGGACGCCCACGCTCCGGGCACTCAAGGAGGCCCTCGCCGCCTACCTGGGTGAGGCCATTGAGGATGAGGCTTTCCGGCGGGCAACTCAGGCAGCGGTGAACCGTGGCCTGATCGCGCTCACCGACGCCGCCGGAACCGGGGCCCTCACACTTGCCACTCGCGTGCGGATGCCCAGCGCCACGCTGTTCGCCGAGGCCCAACTCAGCCCCCGCCAACTGTCGGACTTCGCGGAGATCGTCAAGGACCTCATCGCCACCGCGCCGGAGCTTAGCTTCGCCTTCCGCGTGAACGTCAGCGCCGAGGGCGCGAAGCCCGCGCCCGAGGTCGTTGCGGCGCTGAACAGGCTGCTCGCCAAGGTGAGCGGGAAGTGGAGGTTGGAGTAGCCGCCATGGATGGGCAAGCCTTCGGGAGCCGGATCGCGGGTCACCTGAAGGGCTTGTATTGGAACGAGGGTGGCTCTGCGATCAGGACGACAAGGAGTTCTGGGGGTAGGAGGTAGATGTCGATGGCGGATTCCACTCGACGTTTCTTGGTGCCGGTTCCGCGGGTGGAGCAGGAGGTGGACGCGATCAGGATCGCGGTCGCCAAAGCCATGAACTCGCGCTCACGGCACCTACAAGAGAGGTCTTGCTTCTTACACCGACCGACCATCAGCTCCGGTGGGGCACCACCTTGGTGGAAGCCATAGGACAGCCTGCCGCCAAGGCTCTCCTGGCGAGCCGTCCGGTGGCCCTGCCCAACGACGTGCCCCTTTCACATGAGTCCGAAAGGACTTTCCGTGACAGATGGCGGAGAGGGGTGATCTTGGCCGTCTATGCTGGTAAGTCGATGCTGGACAAGGTGGACGACTGCCCGAACGCGCATGCTGTTGTCGTTGTTCCGGGGGTAGCAAAGGACACGTCGGAATGGGCTAGAGCCTGGAATCCGGAGATCGTCGGAGAGTCGACTACTTCCGTCCCGAAGCGACTGATCGACAATGCTGTCGTGGAGAAAGCCATCGAGATGCTGACCCGCACCGTAAACCTGAATAACGACCTGGTGACTGAGCACGATCGGGGATGCGCGGTCGAACTCCTTGATCGACTCCACGAGGCAGGTGAGCGGTTTGACCCTTCCGCATTGCGAGCATGGGCAGTTGGCCACTTTTGGTCCCCGGCCGGTGCCGACGAACTGCGAAAGATCGCCCAGGCAATTCTGGTTGGCGGTCGAATCCGAGGGAGGCGAACTCGCCGGTGGTGGAATGATGACATCGTAGAGCAACTGAGGAAGGAGGCTGACGCAGAGTCATCAGCGAAGCAGGAATGATGCTTCGCCTGTCTTGCTAGCCCGACAATTCGCGGGTGGCTCTAATGTATCCGCGCCCCCTACGAGCACATAGCCTCGGGCCCGGATGCAAGGGCCGCGGCCACGCGCTCATTGGTATCTAGGGTTACATGAGGGCTAGGTGATGCTGGGCTCCTTTCCAGTGGACACCTTCGGCTTTGAAGCTCGGTCGACACAGCCACGAACCGGGCTGATGTGTGAATACGGAGTTCGAATCGACAGCACGTACAAGAGCGAGCCGTGGGAGTTCGGCGTTGAGGAGTGGCCCGGCAGCGGCGCGAGCCGAGTCCCAGCGTGGGCGCGTTGTTCGCAGCATCAGCCAGGTGTTACACTCTTCTGTGCTGCAGAGCCAGCGTCCACATCGTTGGTGTTTGGTCTCTGCCTGCCTGCTGTTTGACGCGCGGCATGCCCTCACATGACCGGAGCAGGCCTGACAACAGCTCGACCTAATGCGCACGGGTTGGCTATCGAGGCGTCCGCTCCCTGTGATGGGGCTCGATCGTAGTGTCCGAGTTCCTGAAGCACGTACATCATTGCCCACCCGACCGGCAGGACGGCGCGAGTTGCGGCACGACCCAAGCGGGCGTTTTTGTTGTGGCCGAGAGCGTGCCGGGGGCAATGGCGGGTGTAGCCAGGTGGAGCACAGTAGCTGCCAAGGTTATTGCCTATGGACGATTGCCGCGCACGAGCACCGAACGGCGCACTGTTGACCTTGCGGCCCAAGCATCACCAGGTTGGTTGAACAATGGCCTTGCCGTTGAGATCCGTGCCTGGCCCGCGCCAGACCAGTAGCTTCTGGATGCGGCCCGTCCCATTCGCACATCTCCTCCGAGTTCTCTCGGTGGTTGGCGAATTTCCGCTGGGCCGCAGGCCCAGCGAGATTGATGCTATCCTTTGCCAACGTCGCCTGTGCACAACCCAACGCGGATCAGTTCCTTCTCGAACCACGCTTTGGCATTACCGGAACACCCTGCTACGGCTCGGGGCACTCCGCCACCAAGGAGAACGGCTTGTGCCAAACATCGAGAGCGAGGATGTTGTTGTGCTACTTGAGCATACTGGGGACAACCAAGGAGTACTGGCCCCAGAAGCGCGGGATGCGCTTGCCAGTCTTGTACTGCGGAACTCTGACTGCAGAAAGCACTTCTTTGACCTCTTCATGCCTCCTTCAGTTGACGACTACACTGTGGACATGTTCCGCAATTACGGTCGCCCCGTCGCGTGGTCACGCCGTCAACGCGATGGTGAGACGGTGGTTGAGCTTCGGGACGCTGAAGGTATCCGGACCCTGCCACTACGCTCGCCATCAGAGATCAAGGCGGTCTTGTACGGGATACGCTACTGGGCACGCGACGAACTGGGCTTGGTCGATGAATCCTACAGAGAGCATACCGGCTGCATATTGTACCCAATACTCGCTGAATCGACGGGTGCAACTATCGAAATCGTGGACTACATACTGTCCCTGACTGCGGGCGGTGACGAGTGGACGACCCTTTCAGTTCAAGAGTTGATAGTGCAGTGCTGTCAGAAACGGCGACAGCCAGCGGCCAAGCTCCTCAGTGCGATCAAGTGGCTCGTTGAGAACCGGCCCGGGCGAATTGTGCTTATTCCCACCTCTCGCAGCTTCGCAACGCTCACGGCCCGCTCGAGGCAGAGCGAGGAGTTCGAGTTGCGCGGGTACTTTCGGGACACTCAAGGGCGGTATATCTCCCACGTCCGTCTTCACAACTCGATTAGGAGGCCAGACCATGTCAGCTAGGTTTGAGCGGCTAGGGTTAACCTTCAACCCCTTTGAGCCGTCTGCGAGCGGACCGCCACTGGGTAGCGACATCTGGCTTCCTGCCAAGTGGCATGCTCGGATAACTGAACTGTTGAACCTGTTGGCTCAAGGTCGAGGGGTGAAGGCACTTGCGATCGACGGTGAGTACGGGAGCGGGAAGACTTGCGTACTGCAATGGCTATTCGCTCATGGGTTTCCCGATAAACGGATCAAACCCTTCTACTTCGACAATCCTGGGGTACAGTTCTACGATCTAGCGAACTCACTACTTCGTCAGATAGGCAGGAAAGACTTCGCCAAGTCGATTTGGGAGCTGTGCTCTGGATACGTGGGGCCGTACCAGCGAAGCTTATTCGCTGAGGGCTTTGAAGAGTACCTACAGCCAGCCCGTTACCGGCGTCAGAGGGCCGGAGTGCTCGCGGAGCTTCAGGATGCAATTCGTACGGCCGGCGTCAGTCAGGATGAAGAGATCGCTCACCGCCTAGCCTTGATGGTTGCGGATACGCCCTCCAAGCCGTACTTTGAGTACCGTGACTTTGTCGCTGGAAAGGGGGACACGCTAGTGGCTGAGGGCGAAGAGGCCTTGTATTTCGGGGCGATCCTGAAGACCCTCCGGCTTGCGGCGGGCATCAATAAGGTTGGTTTCCTCATCGATGAATTCGAGGAAGTCTCCCTGAAGAAACGACTGACAACGCGGGAGGCGCACGATTACCTCGCTACTCTGAAACGGTTGATCAACCTGACGAGTGGTGAAGACCTCTGGTTGGTGGTTGCGATGACGCCGAGCGCTGTGGAGACAACTAAAGGGCTGGAGCCCGCTCTCTGGGACCGTTTCACATCCGAGGGTCGATACCACTTTTCCGTACCTCCCCTCGAAGCTGAAGATGCTGTTGGCTTGGTGCAAAGCAGACTTTCCGCTGCTAGGATCCCCAACGTTCAGTTCGAGAGTACTCTGTTCCCGTTTCCAGCCGGCTTTGAGAACATGCTTACCCCTGCCACCGTGTCCAACCCTCGGCGCCTAGTGAAGCTCTGCTTCTATGCTGTTGGAGGTGCCGACGATGCACCGCTGCCATTCACGAACGGATACCTCGCTGACGTGGAAGGCCGTGCCTATCCTACTCCTGAGGGGGCACAGGACTGATGGCATCAAGACCCGCTTTGAACCTTCAGCGCCTGCTGTTCCTGGACACAAATGCTATGCACTATGCAAGGCTGTATCTGGAATTCGCGCAAGAACGTGGCATAGCACCTCTCGGAGACGGAGCGGCCAAACCGGACGAAGAGATCAAGAGAACCTACACAGGGCGTACTTGCGAGAGCTATATGAATGGGTGCAGGCTCGTGGATTATCTGCGCAGCCAATGCTTATCGGACGCGTGCGCAAGAGTCGAGTACTCCCCTGTCACTCAGCTCGAACTCGTCTGCGGGCTGTTGAGGGGCCAGGCCATCGTCAACGCTGCTCAAGAAGGCATACCCCACCGCATGTGGAGCCGAATAGACGAGGGTGAGATCCTGCACCGACTGAAGCCATCGACCTACCGTGACGTGGAGCGGCGCATTGGGGCCATCGACGATCTATTTGTGAAGGCTGACGTCACCATCAGTGAAACAAGGCCGGAGAGCATGCGGGATGCTTGGCTGCTCGCGCGTCGGCTGCTCAGCTTGGTGTACATGGATCTTGGGGACCTTATTGTCTATGCCAGCGCCCTTCTCGCTGAAGCGGATGAGTTCATTACGTACGATGCCTACTTGAAGAAAGTTGCGAACAAGTTGCAGAAGCCTGATGGCATCGACGATCCAGTCGATAAAGAATGCTTTCGCGGTGCCCGCAATACGATCGTAGGCTTCATGGCACAACGTATCGGGATTGAGGAATCGCAGATTTCGCTTCCGGCGGCCATAAAGGTTTGATCCTTCTCTTGTGCCGATAGAAGAGTCGATTCAGGTCGTGTCCATTCGCGTAGCAAGAGTCCGCACTAGTCGCTTCGCTGTCGACTGCGGACAGGCGAACCGGTGTGGAACGCAGTCAAGTTGCAGAGCTGGCTAGGATAGTGATCAGTGGATGGACATGCGGTGTCAGGTTGAGAAAGGCTGTGCGCGGCCTGTGCCGCCTTGTCCCTTGGCGTTGCCGGCGCATTTCAGCTGGTGCGGCTTGCGGCTGGCGGAAGGAGCGACTGGGGGGGCCAAAATTGTGAGCCATCCGATTAGCGAGCGGCTCAACTGGGGGGCTTGGGTGACCCCGAGGCCGCTCATGTCAAAGCCCCTCCACCGCTGGTATACGTTCCCTCACAGCTTCACGAGCGACTTGGTTCATGCGCTGATTGACGAATGGAGCCTCGGGCCCAGTGATAGAGTTCTTGACCCCTTCGCTGGCGCGGGTACCACGATCCTGGCCTGCAAAGAGGGAGGCGTTCCAGCCTCCGGTTATGACCTATCCCCCTTGGCGGTGCTTGCATCTTCTGTCAAAGTGGCCGATTACGACCTGGGGCGACTACAGCGGCTGTGGAGCGACATTGAGGAAGACTTGGCCTCGTCTAGGGTGCGTGTGGAGAGAGCATACCCCGACCTAGTCGTGAGGGCTCTTCCGGGAAACCTGCTTGTGGCTCTTGACGCGGCCGCGAGGACGATCGCTGAGACCGAGATGTCGACTGAGGAGCGCGGTTTCTTCGAACTCGCGTTGCTTGCGGTTCTGCCGCAGTTCAGTAAGGCAGTAGCGACTGGTGGTTGGCTCAGATGGATTGAGAACCAGACAGATGCCGTTGCGGTTCTGCCAGCGCTGAGATCGCGGGTTAGCATGATGCTGGATGACCTGCGCGACGCTCAGCATCCGGCCGCCTCTGCATGGGAAGTCCATCTTGGTGACGCGAGGGCCCTTCCCGATGGTCAGCAGACCTTTTCGGCAGTCATAACGTCTCCGCCTTACCCCAACCGCCACGATTACACCAGGGTGTTTGGGGTCGAACTGATGTTCAGGTTCTTGGATTGGGAGAAGACTCGGCAGCTGCGGTACCAGACCTTTCACTCCCATCCAGAGGCGCGTCCGATGCGACCTGATGCTACAGGCTACGCAGCGCCAGCCGGTTTGACCGGGCTGATTGCGCGCCTCAAGGGGCTCGGTGTCGATCCCCGGGTGATCAGGATGTTAGATGGATATTTCCTGGATATGTACCTCTGTCTGAAGGAGTTGAAGCGAGTGTGCAGCGCTGGCGCGAAGGTGGCCATTGTGGTTGGCAACACTCGATACAGCGGTGAGACGGTTCTCGTGGACGAGTTGACTGCGGATGTTGGGCAACAGGCTGGCCTCACCTGCGAAAGAATCCTTGCCGTTCGTCATCGTGGAAATAGTGCGCAGCAGATGGGCAAATACGGTCGTTGCCCGTCTCGGGAGAGCATAGTGGTGTTCGGAACGCCTGGGCTCGCAGATGATGCCTCAACATGCATGCGTTGATGGTGGGGTTCCGGATGTAAGTTCCAACTGAATGCGCGAATCCGCGTTCCCTCGAATTCGCTTCAAGCGAGCCCGTTTCTGGTTGTAAAGTACATTCTGGCGTGACGGGGTCTTGCGGTTCATCGCAACCCAGGCAGTCACATCGCGCGGCCTGTGCGTGGCCTCCGAAGTGAAACAAGAAGACCGGGAGTGACGGGCCCGGGCCTCCGCGGCAGCCCCCTGTTGCTGATCTGGAGGATGCAATCTCGCCGGACACCAAGAAGGGCCGGCTCATCCAGGCGGGGAGAGCACGACCCTTCTTGCCAAGTTGGCCCTAGCCTACCTTCCGAACAGCATGAGCTGCTCCTCGGGCACTGGCTTGCGCCTCGGCTTCGGCCGCCGAACCAGCAACGCCAGTTCCTCGAAGCTCACGATGCGGGCATGTTCGATTCGAGCTGGCTCCTGGGCCGGACGGCATTGGGCTTCAGGCTCGCCGGTTAGAATCTGCGTCCACAGATCGGCTTCAACGATGCGGGCCTCTTCCGCCGGCAGCCGGTGGTCCAATTGCTCAGTCTCGGGCTGCCAGTCGTCCTCAGCCAGGAAGCCCTCGGCCTCCGCCTCGGCTGAGCGGGTCTGGGCGAAGAGCGCCTCGAGGGATTGCCCGTCGGCGGGGGACTGGTTGGTCAAACGACGGGCGAGGGCAAGAAACACGTCCTGGCCGTCGCCTTCGAGCGCCGCCAGCCCGTCTTCAGGGAGCTCGCCCTCGACCATCAGGGCGGAGCGCATCTTGGCGGCCACCAGCGCCAGCGCCTCGGCCTGGAGGGTTCCCTCGTACACGAAGAAGGTGACCTCCACCGTGTCACGCTGGCCGATCCGCCACGAGCGGCGGCTGGCCTGGCGCATCACATAGACGCTGTACTCGGTCTCGTACCAGATGATCGAAGGCCAGTCCACCAGGTCGAGGCCGGTCTGCACCAGGCGGGGGTGGCAGATCAGAACATCGGCGCCCTCCCGGACCCGAGCCGCGACCCACTCCTCTCGGCGATCGGCCGCCACGGTGCTCGCCTTGAGCACCGCTACTCGAAACCCCTCTCTCTCCAGGAGGGCGCGCAGCCGGGGGCTGATGTCCCGCTTCTCCGTGTGGGTGATGTAGACCAGCACCCGCCTTCCCCGGTCCTGTTCGCGGTGCACCAGATCCACCAGCGCCCGTTCCTTGGGGTAGAGCCGATCCTCGGGCAATGCCGGCGCGTGAGCGAGGACGCTCCCGGTCCCCGGATCCAGCACCGTCTCGCCCCGCGTGCAGCCATCCGGATAGGAGAGCAAGGCCTGCAGATAGGTAGCCAGCAGCCGCTTGGAGCCCCCCTGGAGCGCCTCCACCACGGCTCGCCAGAGATCCTGAGCAAGCCGGTGGTAGCTGCTCGCCTGGGAAGGCGCGTCCGGGCTCTCTCCCTTATCCAGCGGGAAGAGTGCGACCCGCTCGGTGTAGGGGGGCAGGTCTTTGGCGACGTCGGCCAGCCGGAGGAACACGGTGTTTCCGATCAGGTGGAACAGGATAGCCGGAGAGACGCCCGGCTTCTCGACGGTGCGGGTCAGGTAGCTCCGGCGCTTGGAGTGGCGGCCATCGTCGGCGTACGCGTCCGGGTCCTTCTTGGTGATTCTCTCCACGATGCCGTAGCGGCTGACCCATTTCGCCTCGTCCCGATAGCCGAACTCCGAGCGAACCGCGGGGGAGAAGCGCCACAGCAGGTAGAACAGGGTCGAGCTGTAGCCGCCGAAGACGGTGCCGGTGAGGGTGAGGGTCTTGCCGCAGGCCTCGGCGAGCCCGGCGGCCGCCAAACCCTGGGCAGACCCCCTGGCCTTGTACTCATGCACTTCGTCGGTGACGAGGAGATCGAAGTAGCCCGCCAGACGGCGGCGCGCGTAATCGGCCAGGGGGAATCGGCGGGGGCCGGTACGGTCCGCCTGCCAGAGCGCCCCGCCGCAGAACTGGCAGCGCCGCTTCTTGGCTTGGAGGTCGGTCCGGCTCAGGGGCACGCCCTCGTCGTCGGCAACCGGTTGGAAACAGCTCGGGCAGCAGAGGTGGCGAAGGATCTCGCCCCTCTCGTCGCGGGCGACCCCTCCCACCTCATCGCCGACGAGTCGTTCTACCGCCGCGGGTACCCATCGGTAGCCCAATTTCGCCTGCTCGCGGGAGCAAATGACGAACTGGATAGCCCCTCCCAACAACCTGGTCCGCTCCAGGTCGCCGATGGTCCGAACGATAGCCACCCTGGCGCCGGGGGCGGTGGCCAGCACCTCGCGGCGCCACTTCTTGACCAGATGCGGCGGGCAGAGGATCAGCACCCGGCGGAAGCCGGCGAGGTAGGCGGCGGCGACGGCCAGCATGGACTTGCCCACCCCCATCTCCCCGACCACGTTGGTGCCGGCTCCTCGTTGGAGTGAGAGGGCGATGGCGCGGATGGCATCGCCCTGGGCACCCAGGGGGCGGCGAAGGAGCCGCCGGAGATCGAAGCCACAGGCCCGTCGGGCCTCGGCATCGTAGACTGGCGGGTAGGTGCGGACCACCGCCCGGGTGATGGCGTTGTTGTAGCGGTCGATCAGTTCGGCCAGGTTCATGCGGCTCGCTTCTCCTCGGCCGCGTCTCCGCCCTCTCCCTGGCCGACGACCTGAAGGGCACCGGTGTCGAGGTCGAGAACGACCACGGAGGTCCGAATTACTTCCCGCTGGACCTCGGTGTCCTCGTCGGCGCTCTCGACGGGCACCAGCTCCTTGTGGGTGCGGCCCTTGACCAGCAGCCGCTCCCCGTTCTGGCTGAGGACGACGTTGTTGAGCATTCCGGCGGCGATGAGCAGGGCCAGGTGGCCCTTCCGCAGCGGCATCAAGGGCCGAACCGGCCGCTCGTCGGGCGGCCAGAGCTGCTCGGCCAACTGAGGCTGAGTCCACACACCCCGGCGCCTGGCTTCGGCCGCCGCCTGCACCGGATCGAAGTAGAGCGAGGCGAACAGGACGTCGCCGCCAGCGAGAGCCGGCACGCTGAGCACCGGTTGGGCGGGTGCGTCCTTGAGGGTTGGCAGATCGCCCTCGCTCCAGGCCTCCAACCGGATCTGGCTCAGTGGGTCGATGGTCGGCTGCGGCTTCCTCGCGCCGAAGAGCACCATCTGCCGGTAGGCCGCGTATTCCGGGTTGGGAAACCGGAAGCCGAGAAGGCCCGTGTAGTGACTGGCCAGGTAGCGGGCCGACACGGCCAGCCGGCGCTGCGGGATCAGGAAGACAAGCACGCCGCCCGGGCAGAGCGCCCGGGTCAGGCTGGTGAGGAAGGCGTGCTCCAGGCGGCGTTTCTCGTCGTCGTAGTCATACGGGCTATTCAAGAACAGGCAGGAGAAGGCGCCGTTGGCGAGGCGCACAGCGAAGGCGCTCGTAGCCAGCACGTGGTCGAGCCGGGCTCGCGCGACCTCGGCCCGCTGCTCGTTCAGCTCAATGCCGTAGCTTTCGGCTCCCAGCGCCTCGGCGATGGTCGCCGCCGCCTCACCGGTGCCTGCGCACGGGTCCAGGAGCCGGACGACACGCTTGCCGCCTCCCGCCGATGTGGCAAGGTACCGGGCGATTGCCGCGGCCACCCGTGGCGGGGTTGGGAAGTATCCCGCCCGGGCGGTGGATTCTAGACGAGCCAAGTCTCTCGACCTCCTCTATCAATCTGACTTTCCTGGTACTATCTGGAGAGAGCGAACCGTCGCCGGGGGTTGGCGTGAGGGGAGAGGCTATGCGCCGCCTTCGATCAGGCCAAGGACGCCCTCGCGGAGGGCAGCGCCCAGGTCGGCGGCCAGCTTGTCGGAGTTGGGAAAGCACCGATAGGCGCAGAGGCCGCGGGACTCCAGGGGGACGGCCTCGCCGACGTGGAGGGCTCGATCCCAGAGCCAGGAAGCCCACTCCGGATGGAGCGGCAGGTCCAGTCGCCGGTTCAGAAAGCGATAGTGGAGCTTGGGAGCCTCTTCGGGTTGGCGCACCAGGAGCAGGAAATCGGATCTCTCGCCGGCGTAGAGCGCGGCCTCGGGCACCAGCACCCCGTGATACCCGGCCGCGGCCCGCAAGTTGGCGGTGTAGAAGCGCCAGGCCCTCGGACCCTCGGGCGCCAGGGCGCAGAAGTGGGCGGTGCCGAGGCCCTCGAAGCTCAACGTGGCCATCTCGCCTTTGACGAGCCGTGCCCAGAGGGCCTTCACCGACTCCTGGGGGCCGAGGAGAGAGAGGAGCCACAGCCGCATCCGACGGGCAGCCGGGTCGGGATCCGGCTCCCAGGCGAACACGTCGACGCTGGCGCTGAAACCGGCGGCCTGGAGAACCGGGAGATCCTCCGTCTCTACCATTCGAGTCTCCTTGTCCCGAAAACCGATGGATTGGCATCGCCTACCCGCGGTTGTCTGTTCTAGCTTGCTCGGCTCCAATCGCCGCTAAGCCCTGCTGACGGGCGGAGCGATGGCATTCAGGTGCAGGCCTGCCATCCCGGCGACAATCTTGGGATCGGCTGCCACGCACCGCAGCGTCCCGTCGTCGAGATCGAAGTAACTCGCCATCCAAGTGCAGGTGCCGGCCAGCAGCTTTTCGACGAAGCTGGCGGCTATCGCCGCAGCGACCTGGTTGATGGTGGGCCCTTGGTCGCCGAGGGCAACGGCCTGGGCGCAGTCGAGTTGA
>JAJYKO010000084.1 GCA_021788565.1 Chloroflexota bacterium | reverse complement strand
CCACCGCTATGGCCAATATGCCGGCGTTCGACCATGCCGTGCAACTCTGGCGAGAAACCCCCGAACTGGGCGTGGGCGTTCACCTCAACCTGACGAGCGGGACTTCGCTCCTGCCGCCCTCCCAGATCCCCGATCTCGTGCGTCCGGACGGGCGTTTTCACACACTGTCCTTCATGCTGAGGCAGCTCACGCTGGGCCGCCTGGACGAGGGCCAGATCGAAGCGGAACTGCGGGCGCAGGTGGAGCGCGTGATGTCAGCCGGTATCCAGCCGACTCATGTGGACTCTCACCATCACGTCCACATGCATCCGCGGCTTCAGCCTATTGTCGTCGAGGTTGCGCAACGGTATGGCATACGGGCCCTGCGCTCGACATTCGAACTTGGCCCGCGTGAGGCCGTCGCGCGAGCCGGTATGCTGCTGGACGGCGGCGATGGCTCCCTGCCTCAGGACGATGCGAGGCCGCGACCTCCCATGGCGATCGCCGACGGCACTATCCACGTTCACAGACCGTCGGACGAGGGCGGAGTCACGAAGGCCACCGAGGAGGTGAACCTGGAGGGCCGCACTCCGGTCGCGGAGACACCACGACAACGCTATCTCAAGGCAATGCTGATGAGCTCGCTGGGGGCTCTCCTGCGATGGAGGGCGCAGCGAGTGGGGCTCGTGGTTCCTGGCCACTTTCAGGGGTTTATGCTGGGTCTCGCCTTTTCGTCCGCGGACCTTCTCGGAGTACTGGAGAGGCTACCCGCTGGTTCCACGGAGCTTATGTGTCACCCCGGCTACCCGGACGAAGCCCTCCGGCGGCAGACGTCCTATTCCGACGGTCGGGACTCGGAATTGAAGGCGTTGCTGGATCCTGCCAATCGATCTGTCCTCCAGCGCATGGGCGTTCGCCTGGGCACCTTCGCCGACCTGGACCGCTGAGCGAGAGCGCGATCCTATCGCGGTGGGGTGTTCTTTCCGCCGTCAGGCGCCGAGGGGGAATGCGTCCTGGCGATAGTGATCTGGCGGGGATATGGGCTGCCAATGCCGGCTTCGTCGAACCGCTTCTTCACCAATGCCCGCATTGCACGGGAGACGGCCCACTGCTTGGCGGGGAGGGTTTTTACCCAGAGTTGAATGGTTACCTTCTGCTCGTCCACGGCCTCGACGCCGAGTACTTCCGGTGGCTCCAGTATCTGCTTGCTTAGCTCCTCGTCTGCCGCCACTTCCGCTGCCACCTGCCGAAGCACCTCGATGGCGCGGTCGACGTCCTCTTCGTAGGGAACTCCCACGTTTATCACTACCCTTGACCAATCCTTGGTCATATTGGTGACGATGCGAACCTCGCCGTTGGGTATCACGATCGCTGCACCCTGTGAGTTGCGCAGCACGGTCTTGCGCAGGTCGATCCTCTCCACAACGCCGCTGTATTGTCCGACCTGGATCACGTCATCCACTGAGTACTGGTTCTCCAGGAGGACGAAGAAGCCTCCCAGCCAGTCCTTCACGAGGTTCTGGGCGCCGAGGCCGATGGCGATGCCCGCGATGCCGGCGCTGGCCAGTAAGGGGGTGATATCGCGACCCAACAGCGAGAGTATGGAGAGCAGAGCGATGATGAAGATCACGACCCGTCCCGTGGTCTCCACCACATGGGCGAGGGTCTTGGCTTTTTGGGCCAGCTCGCGGGCTGGCTCCCTTTCTCGCTGGAGGATACCGCGGGTGATCCCGTTAACGGCCATTCCGAGAAGCCGCAACGCCACCAGGGCGATGACTATCACCACCAGTATCGAGACTAAGATGCTCCAGTCCTGCTGCAGAGCAGGGCTGGGGCTGCCGGCGATGGAACTCAAGTCCAAAGGCAAGGCGTAACCTCCGGGGAAAAGCAATCAGCTATTACCGATGCCGGTCGCGAGCGGCGAGGGCCGCATTGAGAAGTTCGCCCCTTGCAGTAGTGGGAAACGTGCAGCCGGGAGCGATCACGCAGCCTCTGCCACCTGTCTCCTGGATCCCTTGCTCCACCTCGGCTGCCACCTGTTCGGGAGTTCCGTGATCGAGCGTCTCGTTCTGGTTTATCCCCCCTACTACCATCTTCCCGGACTTCTCCTTGCCCTCGCGCAGGCCGGGGTTGCCCGGCAGGAAAACGTCCCAGCTCAAGGCATCCACCGGATAGCGCTTGAGCTTATCGAAGAAGACGTTGGCTCCGCACATGTGCAGCATGTTGAAGCCTGGCCGGTCCCGCACGGCCCGGAGCACGCGGAGATCGTAGGGAGCGCCGAAGCGCTCGTACTGCTCCGGAGTCATAAAATCACTTGAGGCCAGCTTTGTGACGGCAAAGAAGAGGCCGGACGCACCGACGTCTATGGACGCCTTGGCGTAGTTGACGAAGGTCTCTGTTATTGCCTCCAGGGCTGCCTGGAGCTCCTTCGCTTCCTCCTCCATGGCCTGCGCCAGCCGATCCTTCGAGTGACCCGCCAGCCGGAACGCGATGGCGAGCGGGGAGAAAATAGTCTGCAGGAAATAGAGGTTCTCGTCCTGGAGGCCTTCCTTGATCAACTCCAGCAGAACCAGTTGCTGTTTCAGCGGCTCCGTGGCCCAGATGTCCAGCACCCCGATTTTCGCCCAGTCGCCCCTGGTATGGACGACGTGACTCACTCGGGTGGGAGGAGTGTCGGGGTCGTCGGTGTAGCTGTAGCGGTTGCCCCAGCCCTCCACGTGGTAGGAAGCCCTGGGGTTTACCTTCATGAAGTCCCACTCATGCTCTCTCTGGAAGACCAGGAGGGCATCGGCGAGCAGATCGGGGTCCCTCTCCTGGTGGTAGAAGTGCCGCCAGAAGCTGATGGGGACTGCATCCACCTCCTCACCCTTCAGAGCGGCGTTAATTCTCTCGATTTTGGTCATGTTGGCAGGTCATCCTTTCCCGCTAGCCGCCTTCTGGGCAGTCACTTGAATGCCCCTTACCAGCAGCCAGTATACCATCATGCCCTGATAGCTGATTGCTGATAGCTGGTATAATCAGTTTACCGCTGAGGCGGCTAGCGGGAGGGACGGGCAATGAGGATCCTTCTCTACACGGGAAAGGGAGGGGTTGGCAAGACCACCACCGCGGCTGCGACTGCCCTGCGCGCCTCCCGTATGGGATACAAGACGATTGTCCTCAGCACCGATGCTGCCCACAGCCTGGCCGACTCCCTCGATGTCCAGCTGGGTCCCACTCCTACCCCTATAGCGGACAAGCTCTGGGGCATGGAGGTCGACATATACCATGAGGTATCGGCCTACTGGGGTTCGATCCAGAAGTACCTCACAAACCTCTTCGCGTGGCGCGGCCTCGACAGCATAGTGGCGGAGGAATTGACCGTTCCGCCCGGGATGTATGAGCTGGCCAGCCTGATAGAGATCGTTCGGCTCAAGGAAAGCGGCAGCTACGATCTGATCGTCGTAGATGCCGCTCCTACCGGCGAGACCCTGGAGCTACTTACCTTCCCCGAGATAGCCCGCTGGTGGATGGAGAAGATCTTCCCCGTGCAGCGGCGGGTGGCACAGGTAGCCCGGCCGATAATTCGAACCGTGGTCGGCATGCCCCTGCCCGGTGACGAGGTCTTCGACGCCGTGGAGGGTCTCTTCCGTGAACTGGACAAGATGCGCGCCGTGCTCATCGATCCTTCTCTGACCTCCATCAGGCTGGTGGTCAACGCGGAGAAGATGGTCATCAAGGAGGCGATGCGCACCTACACCTACCTCAATCTGTACGACTATCCGGTCGATCTGGTCGTTTGCAACCGCGTCATTCCCGATGCCGTCACGGATGCCTACTTCGAGACGTGGAAGGTGTCCCAGGCCAGGTACATCCAGATGGTGGAGTCCGCCTTCGCCCCGATACCGATTCGATTCCTCCCGCTGATGGAAAGCGAGATCGTGGGCCTCGAAACGCTCGAGCAGGTGGGCGAGACGCTGTTTTCCGGCGAGGATCCCATCGCCATCTACCACAGAGGACGCAGCTACACCTTCGAGAAGGTCGAGGACGGCTATCATCTGCTGGTGCCTTTGCCCTTCGTTACTAAGAGCGATATAGACCTGCAGCAGGTAGGAGACGAACTGGTAATCCAGGTGGGGAGCCAGAAGCGGGCCTTGATCTTGCCCAGAGCTCTGATAGGAATGCGGATCAATGGCGCCAAACTGGAAGGGGACGTCCTGAGGGTTCAATTCGCTTCCTCGTAACCACCAGGCGGTGCGAGGGGATTGAGACAGGGAGGTACATGATGTCAACCGGAGAAAACAAGGCGGAAGCGGATGTGAGAATCGCCGACGAGAAGCCTATGGACGAAGGCGAAAGGGTCGTGACCATCAAGATCGACTTTCGAGGTCCCGCCGAGTTCGTATCCTGGATGCGGGAGAACAGGCCAAGGCGGACAGGGGTACGGTCACGCCTCTCCGGTCTGCTGCCGACCGGCGCCCGCGAGCACATGATGAATGCCCGGCGGGAGCAGTTGCTGGCCATGCGAAGCGTAGTGGACAGCGTTCTTGATGCCATGATCAACCGCCTGGAGCAAACTGGGGAGAGAGCTGAGCGGAAGGCGACGAAGGTCGATATCGACTGATTTCGCGAAGATGGGTGCGATTTGGAGTGCGGCACGTTCGTGCCGCACTCCAAATCGCACCCATCCGTCAGGCGGATGCCTGTTCGATGACGATGCGGGTGCCGGAGGAGACCTTCTTGAAGACCGTGGCGTCGCCCTCGATCTTTCCGAAGACCGTCACCTCGCTTGCGGGGCGTATCTCATTGCCGCGGCTAACTGGTGTCAGTCCGAAGAAGATACAAAAGGCGGTTCCCGGTTCCCAGTAGCCAAGATCGCCGAGCTGCACCACTTCTTGCCCCCGCTCGGTATCGAGTCGAACCGGTATGCTGAAGTAGATCTCATCGCCCCAGGTGCTGGCAGAGGCCTCGATTGGCAGGGCTGACCAGATAGCTTCGGCTGTACGTGTGTCGTTAAGAAGGGCAGTGGCGCTTACATCCCCTGCCCTGATCCGTATCTTCTTCATTCGAGTCTCTCCTGAGGTTCTGAGTTCTGGGTTCTGAGTTCTGAGCACCCACCGAGAACTCAGAACCCAGAACTCAGAACGTAGTTACACGTTGAACAATATGTTGGTGATGTCGCCGTCCTTGACTGGGTATGCCTTGCCTTCCAGCCGCAGCAGGCCATGCTTGCGGGCCTCCGCCATGCTTCCACCTACGCTCATGAGGTCGGTGTAGCTCACGACTTCGGCTCGGATGAAGCCTCGCTCCAGGTCGCTGTGTATCACTCCTGCCGCTTTCACCGCCGGGGTGTTCCGGCGGATAGTCCAGGCCCTCACTTCGTCTGGACCAACCGTCAGAAACGAGGCGTAGTCCAGTAGCTGATATGAGAGGGCAATCACCCTGTCGACGCTGGACTCGGTAATCCCCATGGCCTCCAGGTACTGCTGCTTCTCCTCGGGATCGAGCTCCGCCACTTCCGCCTCGACCTGGGCGCAGAGCGTGGTGAACGCGGTCTGGGGCCAGTGATAGCCTCTGCTCACCTCGGCCTGTATCTCTGCCGCTCGCGCCAGCTGGTCCTCCCCCAGATTGAGCACGTGGAGGAGCGGCTTGGCCGTGAGGAACTGGAAGGCCCTGATCGCGAACAGTTCCTCCTCGCTGAGACTCTGGGCTCGGATGGGGATCTCCTTCTCCAACTCCACCTTGATGCGGGAGAGCAGCTCTGTCTCTCGCTCGCCGGCCTCTCGTTCCTGAGGCTTCACCTTGTGGATCGACTCCTTCAGCCGTTCGAGCCGCCGCTCTATGATGGCCAGATCCGAGTAGGCAAGCTCCAGATCCATGCTGGCAACGTCGCGCTTCGAGTCTACAGATTCCTCCGGGTGGGGGACTGACTCATCCTGGAATGCCCTCACCACGTTGAGCAAGGCGTCCGCCTTGCTGATCTGGTTCAGCAGCTGGCCGCTGATCCCTTCGCTCCTGGTTCCGCCTTTCACCACGCCGCCAGCATCCACATACTCCACGGTAGCGTGGACGATCTTTTTGGGCTTGAAGATCTTCGCCAGCTCTTCCAGGCGTGGATCTGGCACCTGTACCACGGCTATGTTGGCATCGGCGGGGGTAGAGTAGGCACCCGTCCTGGCGCGCGCTCCCGTTAAGGCGTTGAAGACTGTGGTCTTGCCTGCCATGGGTAGGCCGATGATCGCAATCTGCACTGACCAATTCTCCTAGCGGTTCTATAGGGATTATACCGCAGAGGAGTAGTCAGCTCTCAGCGTTCAGCCATCAGCTACTGGTCTGAGATCAACGGGCCGTGGAGGGAATGGTTGAGGGGGACCGAGGGGCCCTTTCCAATCTCTAGCTGCCCATTGTGGAGGGTGACCACTTTCTGCGGGTTCACGGCCTGGATCAGGTCCTCCGTCACGAGCCCGATCCTGAGACCACCTTCCAGCAGACGTTGTGCGATGGAATAAAGCTCCCAGGCGGGCGAGTCCTGGCCAACCTCCTCGCCCACCGCCGAACTGGGCCACACCAGGTAGAGATCAGGCTTCGGCTGCGGAGCCGCCATCATGCTCTCTCCCTGTCCCTTCAGCCACCGCACCGTCGCTGCAAGACCGCCGTACTGAGGCTTTCTCCCATCGTCGGCGTTCAGAACGCCGTAGTTGCCGCCGTCGAGCGGACTGTCCCTCCACTGGAAGTAGAAGACGCCGCTGGCGCCTCCTTCCAGCGCGTTGGACACGAACTTCTGGATCTCCTCCCCTGTCGGATTCCCGTCCTTGCTGTTCAGTTCCATGACCCACACTGGCTTGTGCCAGTACCTGGCCAGCATGTCGGAGGTCAGGAGAAAATAGCTGGCATCTTCCATGCTGTCCGGATATAGGTCGTAGCCAACGATGTCGGCGTCCTTGTAGATGTGGAGAGGCGATACACCGGTGAAGGGCTGCTCGCCCCACCACCACCATGCCATTTCGGACACGATCACGGGATGACCCGGGTCTGCTACTTTAGCGGTATGCGCTAGGTCTCCGACGAAGCCAGCCAGATTGTCGTAGCTGAACTGCCTCCAATCGGCCCACCGAGTGGCCTGGGCGGACTTGGAGAGATCCGCGGGAACGTCTCGAGGGGGCTGAGCGTCTCTAAATGTGGAGTAAGCTGTGGACCATGCCATATTCAACTTCCGCACGGTCCCGAAGTGGTGCTGCAGCCAGGATTGGAAGGCCGCGATGGAGTAAGGATTGTAGTCGTAGAGCCGAGTCGAGTCATAGCGTGGCTCGTTGAGTAGCTGGTAGGCGAGAATGGCCGGATTATCCTTAACATGACGTACCGTGGCTGCGATGTATTCCTCCAGTTGCTGCCTGTAAGCAGGATAGTTTATGCTGGGCTCATCAGCCAGGGGCATGTTTCCCCTTCGATCCATTACTCGCCAGTCGGAGTTCAGAAGCCAGAACCAGAGCGGAGTATTGTAGTCCCCGGTAGTGTGGGAGAAGACCAGCACCACGTACAGGCCATGCCTGGCGGCTCGATCAAGGAAGTCGTCCAGTTCGGAAAACTGGTAGCTCCAGGGCACAGCGGGCGAAACGTCTCTCCAGGAGAGATCTATTCGCACCGTGTTCAGCCCAAGGTCCCGCATCGCCTGAAGGTCCTGGTCCCAGCTGCCTTTGTTCTGAGTGAAGTGATAGCTCACACCAATAGGGAAGAAGGGCTTTCCGTCCACAGTCAAGTACTGCTTGGGCGTAGAGCTTCCGTGCTTGGCGGCTACAGAGGCGATCCCGACAGTCGCGGGCTTCATGACAGGGCGAACAGATGCGGCTGTTGCTCTGGGGTTCAGCAGGAGCGCCAGCAACAGTCCCAAACGGAGGATCAGACTGATGGCGGTCGGAAGGAGTGCCAAGGTGACCTTCAGTCTCTTGGGCAGGCACCGATGGAGCTAACGAGATGCCGGGGGTCGGTGGACACCAGGATCATCGTTGCTGGCCATGGTAACAGATGTAGAGTGCCACTACAAGATTGCATTCCAGGGGAACTTCCGGAACAAGGTGAGAGTAGGAAGAATTGGTATGCTTCTTGCCTGCCTCTGGAGCGCGACGAAACCCGGCCAGCCGTCTTGTGAGGTGCTCCGCCCGAGTTGAAGGTGGAGTTAGTGGGGAGGGGAAGGCTGAAACCAAACACTGGAGAACGGAATGATACGCGAAAGGACTGGCCCATTGGAGAGCACAGCAGCCATCGAAGAAGAGGCTCCTGCCGCTGGTCAACGCTTATGGGAGTCCCTACCAGGAATTCTCAGTTGGATCGTCGTACTCTCGCCCATTTGGGTTACCTTGATTTCGCCCACTATGGGCCTCACGCTCGTCGTGCTGGCTACGATCTATTTCTCTGTTCGGGCGTCGCTTTACGGCCCCAGGGCCCTTATCAATAGGGTCAAACTCCTCGCGGCCGGCAACGAGGACTGGCTCGCGAAACTGAAGCAAACTCAAGATGAGAGTGAGGCGAATTGGCGAAGCGCCGAGGTTGTGGACTGGCGCTCGTGCCGAATCACCCTCTTGATTCGAGCCTACCGAGAACGAAACGTCGGCATGCTGCGAGCTACACTGCAGTCCGTGGTCGATTCCAACTGGCCGCGAGAAGACGGCGAGCTAACGAACGTCGAGGTCCTGTTTGCCACGGAGGCGGACGACCCCTTCACACCAGCTATCGTGGACCGACTCGCGATGGAGTTCGCCGGGCAGCTCAAAGTGCGGCAGATCAAGCATCCAGAGGAGCCCGGAACGCTACCCGGCCCGTCGACTGCCATGAACTACGTGGGCCGAGCCCTCTACCGGGAAGCTGTGAGGGAAGGCTTTTCGCCTCGTCGCTGGATCGTAGCCGACTTCGACGCCGACACGCTGTTCCATCCACAGTACCTGCCCTGTCTGGTTTATAACTACGTGACCGATCAGAACAGAGACAGGCGAGCCTACCAGCCGGTGGTGTTGTTCACCACGGACTACTGGAAGGCGCCACTCCATAGCCGTCTGTCGGCCATCGGCACCTCGGTGCTCACCCTCGGCTGGATCCGCAGCAGACCGGAGATAGCCTTCACCGGCGCGGCCGCCAGCCTGGCGGCGATACAATCCGTGGGCTTCTGGCCAACCAACTCTCATAGCCAGGACTCAGGCATACAGGTGCGCTTCCAGATGGTGTACGGCAGAAGCTTCCTGGTGAAGGGAATGCCCGTGCCGCTCTGGGTCTATCCAGTGATGCCCATGGGAGCCCAGACCACATGGAAGGAAAAGGTTCGGGCCTACTGGCACAGCTACCAGGCGCTGTTCCGGCAGAGCGCACGTTGGCGGGAGGGGCCTCTGGACGAGTTCGTGGAGGCATCCAGCCGAGGGTACGTCTGGATCGCCCTGCAGCGACTCTGGAACGGCCTCGAGCGCGATACCCTCACCGTCCTGCCTGGATACGGCTTGATCGCGGTGATGGCGCTTTCCAATCCCCTGGGTCTCGGCGACTCCATCGCCCTGTTCAGATTCGCGGAGACCGTGGGGCTGACGATGGTGAGTTTCCTGGGACTGGCCGTGTTCTGGAAACTCCTCGGCACCAAGGAGCTTGTCTTGGGGGGAGATGGGCGGCCCGCACGTCGGGTGTTGGAGATCATACTGTTCTGGTGTGTCTTCAGCTTCTACGTGCCGATCTTCACGTCGCTGGCGGGGCTTAAGACCTCTACCGCGTACGCCCTGGGCAAACGGCCTCGCGGCCATTTCATGCCAACCCCCAAATAGGACTGAGGACACGCCTGTAGCCGCAAGCTTTAGCTTGCGCGGCCTTGTGAGCTGCTTTGCTCACGCAGGCTGAAGCCTGCGGCTACATGGCTCGTTTCTCCCTTTGCTTGATGCCGGATAGGGCCTGCGGTATACTCCTGTGGCCTAATGCCGGTGTACAAGCCATAATTGTGGTAGGAGGAGTTGGTTGAAACTCTCTTGCCTTCAGGAGAACCTGGACAAGGGTCTTAACATAGTTGGCAAAGCGGTTCCTGCTAAGAGCACTCTGCCCGCCTTGAGCAACGTCTTGATGGCCACGGATCAGGGCCGTCTCAAGCTCGCGGCCACCAACCTCGAGGTGGCCATCAGCTGCTGGATAGGGGCCAAGGTGGAAGAGGAGGGCTCCATCACCGTTCCCGCCAACCTGCTGGCCGAATTCGTCCGCTCCCTACCCAACGATCGCATCGATGTCTCGCTCTCCCAGCGCACCAGGACCGTCAACCTGCACTGTGCTCGCTTCGAAGCCAACATAAGGGGGATCGACGCCGAGGAGTTCCCAAGTATTCCATCCATTGGCGATGGCTTCAGGATCTCTGTCGACGCCAAGACTCTTCACGACAGCATCTCGCTGGTGGCCTTCGCCGCGGCTAGCGACGACAGCCGGCCTGTGCTAACCGGCGTGCTCATCAACTTCGCCGGCGATGCCATGACGATGGTTGCGGCCGATGGCTTCCGTATGGCGGTCAAGACCTCCCCACTCAGCGCCCCGGTACCTCAGGACGCCAGTATCGTGGTGCCCGCCAGAGCCCTGCGTGAGCTGGGCCGTATCCTGGCGGACGGTGAGGAGGCGGTGGAGATAGCCATCACTCAGAACCGGAACCAGGTGCTCTTCCGGGTGGGGAACGTGGAGTTGATGTCCAGGCTGATCGAGGGACAGTTCCCACCCTACGAACGAATCATGCCTCCCTCCAGCTCGAATAAGGTGTTGGTCAGCACCGGCGAACTGCTGAATGCCAACCGCACCGCGGCCATCTTTGCGCGGGACAACTCCAATATCGTGCGCTTCCAATTCACACCGGGTCAGGAAGGACTCACCCCCGGCAAGGTCACCGTTTCTGCCACCAGCGCTGAGATCGGCGACAACGTCGGCGAAATCGATGCGACCATTGCTGGTCAGCCGCCTCAGATCGCCTTCAACAGCCGCTACCTGGACGAGTTGCTCAGGGCATTGGAGAAGAGTTCGCAGCTCTCGCTGGAGGTCACGAGTTCCTCCAGCCCGGGCACCTTCCGCCCCGTGGGAGACGAGGGCTACGTGCACATCATCATGCCCATGCACACTAACCGGTAAATCGGGGGTAGTTGTTTCTTAACCACCTGTCCCTGACCAACTTCCGGAGCTACAGGCAGTTGGATCTCCAACTGCCTCTCCCCGTTGCCCTCTTCCAGGGCAACAACGGGCAGGGCAAGACCAACCTCCTGGAAGCCGTCTACTTTCTGGCCACCACCCGCTCCCTACGCGCTGGATCCGATAAAGAGCTAATCAACTGGTTCGCCCTGGACGAACCGGTCCCTTTTGCTCGTGTGGAAGGCACTGTGCGAAAGAGCCGCGGCGAGTTGAGGGTAGAGATCCTTATTCGGGCCGATAGGTTGGTGAGACGGCAGCCCGCGCTCCTCGAAGGTGGCACCCTCCCCGTGGAGCTCTCCAAGAGAATCAAGATCAACGGGGTTCCAAAGCGCGCCGCGGACCTGATCGGCCTCGTAAACGTAGTGATGTTCTCGCCCCAGGATGTCGATCTGGTGGCCGGTGCCCCTTCGTCGCGGCGTCGCTATCTGGACATCGTCAACTCCCAGGTCGACCATCGATATTTCCGGACACTGCAGCACTACGCGCGGGTGCTGGCCCAGCGCAACCATCTCCTCAAGCAGATTCGGGACAACCGGCAGCCGAGCGACGTGCTCGAGTTTTGGAGCGAGGAGTTGGTCAAGAGCGGCGCCTATATTCTCCATC
>JAJYKO010000083.1 GCA_021788565.1 Chloroflexota bacterium | reverse complement strand
CCCCTGATCGTGGTGGCCACTCTGGATCTGGCGCGCACCATCATCCTGGAGTCCACCCTCAGCTTCCTGGGCCTTGGGATCCAGCCCCCCACGCCGAGTTGGGGCGGGATGCTGGGAGACGGCCGCGACTACCTGGACAGCGCCTGGTGGATCGCGGTCTTTCCGGGGCTGTTCCTGATGGCGGTGACGCTGAGCGTCAGCCGCATTGGCGACTGGCTCCGCGACGTGCTGGACCCAACGCTACGAACAGGATGAGGAGGTGCCGAGAGGCTGCCGACCGACTCTTCGGCTGGCCCTAAAGTAAAGCGGCGACCAGACCCGCGGGGTCTTTGGCCCTTAAAGTAGAGCCAGGGTGGAATCTACATGGCTTCCGACCCGAAGTATGTGGGTCTGCCGGTAACCGTCATTCCTGCGCTGTAAGCGTCATTCCCGCGCTGTAAGCATCATTCCCGCGCTGTAAGCGTCATTCCCGCGCAGGCGGGAATCCACGCCTCGGGTGTGGGCGATGGATCCCCGCTTCCGCGGGGATGACGATGGGTACCACCTTGGCTCGTGGTCCTGTACTGGCGCGCCGTGATCCACGAGACCCCGCGGGTTTCATCCTGGCTTTGGTTTAGTGCTTTTCGCTTTTCGAGAGTGTCCAAATATCGAGCTCGGATGCCGATATCTTGAAGGAGGCGACGATGACTTCTTCACTCAGGATTCGCCATGGATGCCCTTCCCATCTTCTTGACCAGCGTCTCGCAGGACGTCACGTCGATCAGGGTGAAGCGGATCAACGATGCCGGAAAGCGACGGCTGCCGCTGCAGCGCAAGGTGGGCGCAGGCCTTGAGAAGGCGGAATTTCAGAAGTTGGTCGATGCGAAGAAGGTGCGGCACGTGGGGCTGCGCGAATCCACGCAGATGCTGGCCGATGCCATGGGGTGGAAGGTCGACAGGGTGGAGGAGACCACCGAGGCCATGCTGGCGCAACAACGAGTCCCGACGGCCTACCTCACGGTGGAGCCAGGCCAGGTGGCCGGGGTCCATCAGGTGGGAACGGCCTTCGTGGCCGACCGGCCGGTCATCACGCTGGAGTTGCAGATGTACGTGGGGGCTTCCCAGGAAGGCGACGAAATCTGGATCGAAGGGCGGCCAAATCTGCATCTGCGGTGCGAGGAAGGCTTCCCGGGGGATATCTCCACCACGGCCATTCTGGTGAATGCCGCCATGCGAGTGGCGGACCTGCCGCCGGGGCTTCGAACCATGAAGGACCTTCCGCCTGCGCACTATCGCTCATCCTGACGGCGCCCCGGCCCACCCTGTCCCTCTGGGAGCGGCCCCGCCCAAACACCCTCTCCCAGAGGGTGAGGGGCTTCCCCCGGTGTAAGACCCGGACACCGCCCTGAAATGCCTTCGGCCGTGCGGCCTGTGGACTCGGGCCGGCGTTGGCGATATGATACGCATCGGCAACGTTCCGCATCCTCGCCAGCTGTCTCATTTCCATCGCGGGCTGCTTCTCACGCATACCAACGAGTAGGCGTTGTCCAGTTTATCCTGGTGCTACCGACCCGTGGCCTGAGCTGCACGTCGAAGGAGGCGCCGGATGCCCAATCCCGAGGAGTACCGCCGCACACGCCGCATCGTCGAGCTGTTGATGCTCATCACCCGCCAGCCGAGACGCTGGACTCGGAGAGCCCTGGCCGAGCGCTACGAGCTGAGCGAGCAACAGATCGACAAGGACGTCCTGCTGCTGCGCCACGGCCTGCGCATGCCCCTGCGCCACTCCCCCGGCGGCTACTACTTCGACGGTCCCGTGGCCCTGCCTACCCTCACCCTGACCCTGCCCGAAGCCCTATCTCTTTTGCTCGCCGCCCGACTCGGCTACAACATGCCCGGCGTGCCGCGAGGGGATCTGGGAGCGGCCATCGCCCGTGTGGAGGCCCTGTTGCCGGACGAGCTACTACCCCTGGTGGGCGCCCTGGATCGGGGCGGCCGGGGGGACGCCTCCTCCTCCGGGCTGCTGCGGGAGCTCCAGATGGCGATAGCCGAGCGGGCCCAGCTCCGCATCGCCTACCGCAGCGCATCCCACCCACAGTCGGACGCTGCCGCCGGCGCACACTCTCAACCCACGGGCGCCATCGCCCCGTCTGCCCCGTCCGTTGTAGGGGCCGGCGGCCCTGCCGGCCCGCCCACTGGGGAATACGACTGTGTCGCCTCCGCTGGACTACCCACCCCCACGTCCGGGCGGGCGGGTACGGCGCCCCGTCCCTGCAGGGTGGACGGGGGTGAGGGCATAACCCCAAACCCAACACCCGGTACTCCGCCGGCCGCCCGCGGAGCGCGCACCGTCGACCCCTACACCCTCATCCCCGACCAACGCAGCTGGTACCTCGTCGCCTACTGCCACCTGCGGGGAGAGGTGCGCACCTTCAAGGTGAGCCGAATAGACCGGATCGAGCGGACCGGCGAGGAGTTCGTCTTCCCGAAGGACTTCGACCTGGCGGACTACATGGGCCACGCGTGGGGCCTACTGCGCGGGGAGGCCGGCGAGCCCGAGCAGGTGGAGCTGGAGTTCGAGGCCGATACGGGCAGATGGGTTCGCGACCAGCAGCTCCACGAGAGCCAGCGCGCCGAGACGCTGCCCGATGGGAGCGTGCGACTCAGCTTCTACGTCGGCATCACCCCCGAGTTCCGGCACTGGGTCCTCGGCTTCGGTCGCCGCGTGCGCGTGGTCCAGCCCGCGTCCCTGGGCCAGTGGGTGGCAGGGGAAGCAAGGGCGATGGTGGAGGGAGATGACAGACGTCAGGCGTCGACTGTCAGCGATCAGCCATCGGCGGGGACCATGGAGGGATTCGAACACGTGTGAGGTACCAAACATGACCGAGATGTTCACCTCGTCGAATCTGCCCACGGCCAATTGCAGACGCCTATGGGCGAAGAGCAAGCCTCGGCATGCCTTATGGAAACACCTGCTGGATGCATCGGCGGTTTCCCTGGCGTTGCCTTCTCTTACAGGTGACCTGGGCTGGAGTGCCGAGGAAATTTCGTTCCTGGTGGGACTTCACGATTTGGGCAAGGCTGATTCCGGTTTTCAACACCAGATTCCGGATTTTTCGGCTGAGCTAGTAGCAGCTGGATATCCGGTTACAGGCGATGCTCCGTGCCGGCATGAGCGCATCTCCGCCACGTTCATCAGGAAGCTCCTGGCGGATGGGCTGGGCGCTTTCACGGCGGACGCTGTGTCTCGTGCCGTGGTCGCCCACCACGGCCGTTGGGACGAAGCCGCGCGCGAGGTCGGGAAGAAATACGCGGAAGCGCAGGATCAGCTCTGCTGGATGCTACGGCGGGTGCTCCACGTCGACAAGCTTCCCAGCGAGGTTCCACCTGACCTAAGCGCATTCGGGATGCGCCTCGCCGGCCGCGTGGTACTTTGCGACTGGATCGCGAGCAACGAAGAGTTCTTCACCGATGGCCGGCTCAAGGGTGTCGAGGATCCGCAAGCATACTTCGCGGCGGTGCGAGAGGTGGCGCGCGAATGGGTGGGGAAGCTTGGCCTCGATCGAGACCGTCAGGCGGGGAAACCGAGGTGCGTGGTGCAGACCGCACGTCCGATTCAACAGGCCCTGCTTGATAGCGCGATCCCGCCGGGCCTTGTCATCATCGAGGCCCCGATGGGCGAAGGCAAGACGGAAGCCGCCTGGATTCTGGCCGAGAAGTGGCGGGACGAGGGCTATCATGGCCTGTACATGGCTCTGCCCACCATGGCAACCAGCGATTCCCTGTACGAGCGCTACAACAACGACTACCTGAAGAGACTGGGGTACGGAGAGAGTGCCAAACTCGTTCATGGCATGGCCTGGCTGCGGGACGAAAAGGAACCCGAGAAACCACCGGAAGTTGGCGAGCCGGGAGACGACCGAGCTCTTGCCGCCGCGTGGTTCAGACCGACGCGCCGCGCGATGCTCGCCTCGCATGGCGTGGGAACAGTGGATCAAGCGATGCTCGCGGGGATGAACGTCAAGTTCGGCTTCCTTCGGCTCTTCGGACTCGCCGATCGGGTGCTGGTCATCGACGAAGTGCACGCCTACGACGCCTACATGAGCGCGATCATCGCCCGACTGCTTCAGTGGTGCGCTTGCCTCAAGATTCCGGTGGTTCTGCTTTCGGCGACTCTCTCAGCCGGGCAGAGGTCCGCGATGATCGCGGCGTACGGAGCGACGGGCGGCGACCCTGGGCCAGACGCGCCTTATCCGCTTATCACGGTGGCGGAGCCGGAGAAGAAAGCATGGTCAATACCTGCCCAAGCCTCGTTGCAGAGGACGCTGAAGATCGAGACTCATCCCGGGCTGCTTGGCGACGCCAGGAAAACGGCGGCGAAGGCCGAGGAACTGGTGACGGACGGGGGGTGCTGCTGCGTCATCCTGAACACAGTCAAACAGGCACAGGCCGTCTACGCGTCGCTCAACCCTCCCGAAACCGAGAAACTACTCTTCCACGCCCGCTTCGCGGCTTCGGATCGCCACCAGATCACCGAAAGGGTCCTCGCCCTTTTCGGCAAGGACACCTCCAATCGTCCCGCGAAGTTCGTGCTGGTCGCAACGCAGGTAGTAGAGCAAAGCCTCGACGTCGACTTCGACCACATGATCAGCGAAGTTGCCCCGATTGATCTGCTGCTACAACGGAGCGGTCGCCTCCACAGGCACAGGAGGCGAGAGTGCGATCCGACTCTGCATGTGCTGCTGCCGAAAGAAGGTACCCTGAGCTTCGGCGGAACTGCCCACGTCTACGCGGACAAACCCCTTCTGAGAACATTGGCGATTCTTGCCGGTCAAAGCGAAATGCACCTCCCGAGCGATTTTCGGACATTGATCGAGCGATGCTATGGGGCGCTCGAATGGGAGCAGGGCGCAGTAAAGTGGGAGGCGATCAGAGCATCGGATGACAATTGGGACGACGAAACCCAACTTCTTCACAGTCAGGGCAGGCAGTTCGCCCTGCGCGAGCCGAAAAAGAGCTCGTTCCGGCCCGTCAACAACGATCCGACGGGCGATGACAGCGATGACGGCAACGGTTGGCGCGCAAAGACAAGACTCGGAGCAAACGACCGTACCTGTGTCCTTGTGGACGAAAGTCAACTGCAGCACCTGGAATCTGGCGAGATGGCTATGAAAGAGGTCCGCGCCCTATATCGGCGTTCATTGAAGCTGCCAGGCTATCTGCCAATCCAGAATCCCGCTCCGGGCTATGCCGCGGGCGTCGAGGCGAAAGGGAGGCTGCGAGGGCTTGTGCTTCTGCCTATCGCCAACCAAGGGGCCTGGCAAGGCATCGACGAGAAAGGGAATCGTTATGAAGTGGCTTACGACAAAGAACTGGGCCTCCTGGCCGGGAGGGTGCAATGAACCGCCCATCCTTTGACGTGCTCACACAGCCGTGGATACCAGTGGTCCGAATGGATGGCTCGCGTGATGAGATGGGCATCCTGCGGTGCCTGGGAGAGGCACACGACCTGCGCGAAATCCGCGACCCTTCGCCTATCGTGGAGTTCGGAATCCACAGGCTACTCGTTGCATTTGTGCTCGATGCCTTGATCCTGGCCAACTGCCGCCCTGAGGACCCGCTCGATCTCAGGAGCCTTATCGAGGACCGTCAATTCGACACCAGTGTGTTCGAGAATTACGTTGACCTATGTGGCAACGTCTTTGATCTCTTCCATCCTGATGTCCCCTTCCTTCAGTACGCCGAAGCAAGCGGAGATCCTAAGTCGATCTTCGATTTCTATCCCGTCTTCCCGTCAGGTGCCAACGTAGTTCATTTCTCACACCAGACGTCGCAAGAGCAGATTGAGGGGCCGAGCGGTGTCGCGAGACTCCTAGTCACCGTAAGTCCGTTCAACGTCAAAGTTAAGACAGGACAGCCAAGAACAATAATCGGTGATCCCCCTATATATGCCTTGCCGGTCGGCGAATCTCTGTACGAAACGATCATTTTGAATCTCCCCCTGCCTGATCCGAGATTCACGACGAAAGAGGAGACGGAGAATGGTCCCATATGGCGATCGTTGCCTAGGGACGGACAATCGGGAACTACGCCGACCCAATCGTTCACGTGGCCGTGCCGTTTCGTCAGAGTGAGCCCTCCAGATGGGGATGACTGCGTGAGGTCTATCATCAACAACAAGGGTTTGGGCGCCCTGCTGGGTTGGAAAGATCCATCATGTGCTGTGTTCGCAGGCGATGATGCAAAGCTTCGGCACCTCCGATTTGAAGAAGCTCGGCCTCTGTGGCTTGATGCCGGCCCATTGAGCTTCTACTCCGGTGGATCGATGCGGCGTTGGGGCAACAAGGAATGGGCATTCGTTAGACCTCAGGTGATTGATAATGCCCTCGCCGCAAGGTCGGGAGAGGATCAACAAATCCGATTCTATGCTTGGAGAACCGACCAAGCGAAGGTCTTCGAGTGGGTGCGGGCCCAATGGTCAATCCCATCTCGCTTGGGGCAGTCGACCAGGCTGGGGAGTCTGGTTCAGCATGAGCTTGACCGGGCGGAACGCGCAGCCTATGCACTGCGTGGCAGTATCAAAGCGTTATATCCACGCGAGGGCGCCGGGAACAGGGATGCGCTGAGATGCATCGGCGACCGATGCGAGCGAGCTTACTGGCAACACCTCGAGTACGGTTTTCATCCACTGATGAGCGCCTTCGCGGCGCTGGATCCGGACGCACCCGACGATCCGGCTCTAATCGCTGCGACCGCGAAGGATTGGCGCGAAGCTGTTCGCACCCTCGCTCTCGAACAATTCGAACTAGCGGCAAAGGACATGGATGCCGACGCCGACGCGCTTGAGCGCCAGGTTCACGCGCGGACCCGGCTCAACAATACGATCAGGAAGGTGCTCTCATGACGACAGCCGAGAAGACCGCCGAAGAGGAATTCATCGAACGTATCGAGAAGCTCGACACCGGCAAGCTCGCGCTGCTGCGGCGTGGCTGCGGCGAACGCGATCCCGTCGAGGGGCGCTGCCCGTGGCTGGGAGGATACATCCACGGCGCCGCGAGCGAAGCTACTGCCTTCCTCGTCGCCAGCCTGCTTGCCCAGTACAAGACCGCCGATATCAGAGCGGGTCGCCACCGCTTCAATGGAGACTTCGGCGCTACCTGGAAGGAAGCCGTCGCCAGGAATCAGAGCGAGTCTATTAGACGGCGTTTCCACATTCTTCTCGATGCGGACTATGACCCCTGGACCGGAGATGGCGACCTGCCCTACAGGCTTCGGCAGATGGTGCGCTATGCGGTTAGCAAGGGCGTAGGTATCGAATGGCCGGTGTTGCTCACCGACCTCAAGTTCTGGAATCAACCAGAGAAGCGAGTTCAAAAGCGTTGGGCACGAGGTTTCTTCGCCACGGAGCGTCCAGCGGATGCAACAGCAGCTTCAGACGAAAAGGAGTAATCACCATGCTTATCGAAGTGCACATGCTGCAGAACCACGCGCCGAGCAACCTTAACCGAGACGACACTGGAAGCCCGAAGGAGGCCGTCTTCGGCGGCTACAAGCGTGCCCGGATATCTAGCCAGTGCTTGAAACGGAGCATTCGTCGCTCGGACGTTTTTGAGGATCAGCTGACCGGACTCCTCGGAACAAGAACACGCAGTCTGCCCGAACTCGTCAAGGCTCGACTGATGGCAGCCGGACTCAGTGAAGAAATGGCCGAAATTGGGGCGCAGAAATCGAGTGGGTTCGGAACCGACGAAGGCAAGGAGCAGAAGCCCAACAAGAGTGGGCACTACCGGACTGCACAGACGATGTTTCTGACCGACGCAGACGTTAAGGCCGTAAGCGACGTGATTCTGGCAGCCGCCGAAGAGGCAAGAGACAGGAAGACCTTTGAGAAAGTGGCGGCGAAAGATCTACAGAAGCAGGCAGAGGACAAAGGATTTCGCCCCCTAGCAGTTGACATTGCGCTCTTCGGGCGCATGGTCACGAGCGAGGCATTCGTAGACGTCGAGGCGTCCAGCCAGTTTGCCCACGCGATCAGCACCCATAAAATCGATCATGAGTTCGACTACTACACTGCGGTGGACGATCTTGAGCGCGCGTCGGACGACGAAGCCGGAAGCGGCGCCGATATGATCGGCGACGTGGAGTACAACTCCGCCTGCTACTACAAGTACTTCAACGTGCATGTCGAAGGGTTGGTGGACAATCTCACGGGCAGGGCATTCAAGCGTCCAGTGAACGCGGAGGACGAGAAGACCGCCCGCGAAACAGCCAGCAAGGCAGTTCGGGCGCTCATAGAGGCCGCCTGCCGCGTAACCCCCAGCGGCAAACAGAACTCGTTCGCCGCGTACCAGCCCCCGAGCCTTGTTTGGATCGAGATTCGCGACAAGAACCTCCCCGTCAGCTATGCTAATGCGTTCTGTAATCCGGTGAATCCGAGGGCCAGGGATGGCCTTGAAAGGGAATCCGCCGATGCCCTGAAGAAGGAATGCGAAGCGTTGACGGAGATGTACGGCCTCGAAGCAAAAAAGCGCCTGCTGCTGGCAAAGGGCGGCGGTATCAAGATTCTGGATATCGCATCGTCACGGAATCTGAAAACACTCCTCGACGATGTGGAGGCGGAGGTTCAGCGTGGCTGAATCTATCCTGCTCCTTCGGTTAGAAGGCCCCATGCAATCGTGGGGCACGCGCTCTCGCTGGGATGTTCGCGACACGGGGCCTGAGCCGACAAAGTCCGGCGTTGTCGGCCTGATTGGTTGTGCCGTCGGCCTCCGCCGCGATGATTCGGAGTTGGAAAGGCTTGACCGCGACCTTCTTTTCGGTGTGCGTATCGACCGACCGGGCGTGGTTTCGACGGATTACCACACTGTGACCGGCTACCATCGCACGGCTGCTGGGGGGTACAAGCATAGCGGTGGCACTGCCAAGAGTCTCGCAAAGGCGCAGGAACATAGCGAAAGCACAATCGTTTCACCCCGCGAGTATCTTCACGACGCAGCGTTTCTGGTTGCCTTAGCGAGTCACGATCACGCTCTTCTGCGACAGCTCGCTGGAGAACTAGACCATCCCCATTGGTCGGGCGATCTGCAGTTCCCGAAGTGGCCGCTCTATCTCGGCCGGAAATCGTGTGTACCCTGTCGTCCGATCCTTGATCGGCTGGCCGACGAATATGAGAATCTTGAAGATGCGCTGCGTAAAGAGGCGTGGGCAGCAGCACGGTCCGGGATCAGGCAGGCACCCAGGCTTGAGGCCTGGATCGAGTGCCTCGACCGCGAACCCGAGAAACAGGATGGCATAGTGATAGAGCGGCAGGATGCTATGCGCCTGAACCAACTGCGCTTCTACGACTTTCGCCGCTGCAGACGCATCGAGATCGACGCTTCGTCACTTCCCCGGAGGGACATATGAGTGTCTACCTCTCACGGCTAATTCTCAACCCGCGGTCGCGGCAGGTTATGGCCGAACTCGCTCACCCGTATGAGATGCACCGTACGCTGATGCAGGCGTTCCCGAAGGCGACGGACGATGAACAGGCCAAAGCACGCGATGAATTTGGCGTCCTTTTTCGTGCGGACGTCGATGACCGGCGAGGTGTGGTGAAGGTCTACGTCCAGTCACGCATCGAGCCGGACTGGTCGTTTCTCGACGAGTTGAACGGGTACCTGGCTGGGAACACGGGGATGGCCGGATACGAGTTCAGGGACCTCATCCCAGCATATCGCCAGATTCAAGATGGGCAAGTCCTCTCGTTTCGTCTGCGTGCCAATCCGACCAAACGGGTCGCGAAAGACGGTGACCCGCTCAAGGGCAAGCGGGTCGAATTGCAACGGGAAGAGGAACAGATCGCCTGGCTGATCGGCAAGGGCCAGGGAGGCCGCGACGGCGTGCCTGGAGGGTTCGAACTAGTCAGGAAGACCGGCACGAATGCAGAAGGTAAGGAAGGGCTGGTTTGGAGCGTAGAGGTGCGCGCCGAAGGCAAGATGAAGGGCCGCAAGAAGGACGGTGCCGTTGGACACGCGATGACGCACCTAGCCGCTACCTTTGATGGTCTGTTACGGGTCACAGACCGGGACTCCTTCCTGGAGACCCTCGTCCACGGCATAGGGTCCGGCAAGGCTTACGGGTTCGGTCTCCTGTCGGTGGCCCCGGTCAGGGGATGATACGTGAAAGACCTTCATCTGCTCCCGAAGGTCCGTGATAGCTGGAGCTACCTGTACGTCGAGCACTGCAGGGTGGACCAGGAGGATAAGGCCATCGCGCTCCACGATATGGGCGGCAAGACCCCGGTGCCGTGCGCATCCCTCTCGCTCCTGATGCTGGGGCCCGGGACTACGGTCACCCATGCGGCCATACGGGCGCTGGCAGAGAACGGCTGCCTGGTGATGTGGACCGGCGAGGAGGGGGTCCGGCTCTACGCTCAGGGCATGGGAGAAACGCGGTCGGCGCGCAATCTCCTGAGGCAGGCGCGACTTCAGACGAACCCGAGCCTGCGACTGGAAGTTGTCGTCCGGATGTACCAGATGCGGTTCAATGAGCCGTTGGCCAAGGATCTGACCCTCCGGCAGATCCGCGGCAAGGAGGGGCTGCGCGTGAGGGACGCGTACGCCAGGCTCAGCAGGGAGACGGGCGTGGAGTGGAGCGGCCGCTCCTATCACTCGGCCGACTGGCGCGCGGCCGACCCCATCAATCGGGCGCTCTCCTGTGCGAACAGCTGTCTGTACGGCGTCTGCCACGCCGCGATAATCTCGGCTGGATACTCCCCTGCCCTGGGCTTCATCCACACGGGAAAGATGCTCTCGTTCGTGTACGACGTGGCCGACCTCTACAAGGTAGATATGACGCTTCCCGTGGCATTTCAGGCGGTGATGGCAGGCACGGAGGGCCTGGAGGGCAGGGTCCGCCGCGCCTGCCGCGACATCTTCCACCAGCAGCGGCTGCTTCAGCGAATCCTTCCGGATATAGAAGAGGCGCTCGGGGTGTCCATGCCGGCGGGCGAAGACCAACCTACGGACTTCGATGAGGACGAGGCGCTACCTGGGGGGCTGTGGGATCCCGAGGCGGGCGAAGTGGCCGGTGGAGTGAACCGGGCTGATGCCCCTGAGGAAGGAAGCTGACAGTGGTAGTGATAGTACTGGAGAAAGTGCCCGCGAGCTTGCGGGGGGAGTTGACTCGTTGGCTGCTGGAGCTGAGCCCCGGGGTGTTCGTCGGGCGAGTGTCGGGTATGGTGCGGGACAAGCTGTGGGAAATGGTGTGCCAGCGAATGAAGGGAGGCGCGGGGCTGTTGGTGCACAGCTCAGACTGCGAGCAGGGGTTTGCCTTCAAGGTTTGGGGAGCAACTCGGCGCATGGTGGTGGATTTCGACGGATTATCGTTGTTGCGGGTGCCGGAATAGGTGCAAAATCCAGTATCGTCCCCACGCGCGTGGGGGTGAACCGGCAGAGAAGGCCGAGGCCGCTCGCAAGGAGAAATCGTCCCCACGCGCGTGGGGGTGAACCGCAGGCAGCCGCCGCACGGCCTCCGCCACCGCCATCGTCCCCACGCGCGTGGGGGTGAACCGCTGCCAAGGCTAGTTGCTTTCACGACCGACAAATCGTCCCCACGCGCGTGGGGGTGAACCGAAAGAGATTTTCTACCCCCTACAGTAACGATAATCGTCCCCACGCGCGTGGGGGTGAACCGGTGCGTCGATTGTGGAGAATATGAGGACTACGATCGTCCCCGCGCGCGTGGGGGTGAGCCGTCGCATGAGGACCGAGCCGGCCCGTCGAGGTGATCGTCCCCACGC
>JAJYKO010000082.1 GCA_021788565.1 Chloroflexota bacterium | reverse complement strand
CAGAGGCGGCGCGGCCAACCAGCTACACCGGACTGCGACTCGTCCTGGCGGCCGCCGCCGTGCTGGGGCTCTGCTACTTCGTAGTGTGAGGGAGATGAGAGCGATCGGAATTCTGAAGCAGCTTCCTAGCATACTGCTGCCTTTTGCGATCGCGGTGGTGGTCGCAGTCATGGCGCTGAGGTTGCTTAATGGAGTACCGGGCTACGTGCAGAACCTGGTGGCCGGTCCTCCCGCGCCCAAGAATGTTCTCGACGAGCGATTGTCATATCCCTCGATCGAGGCTGCCGAGAAGGATCTGGGGGTGAAGGTAGCCACGCCAGCCTACTTCCCCTCATATCTGAAGTGGCCGGCTGCTTCGGTTCGAGGTCAGCGAGAGCCGGCTCGCGTGGTTTCGATGCTCTTTCAGTCGAGCAATGGACAGCAGGGGCTGCAGATCCGTGAAGTTTTCTGGCAAGGAGAGAGCTTGCCTTTTCCAGTGCCAGAGCCTGACAACTTGGCGGAAACAGCGAACGTGGACGTGCACGGTATCACCGGCCAGCTACTGCTAGGCAGCAGCGAGGATGGCACGCCGGTGAACCAGATTCGATGGTATGCTGGGGGCGTCCACTACATCCTGACCACCATCTACGCGCGCGAGGAGCTTCTGAAGATAGCCCGCTCCATGCAGTAGCCGGCGAGGATCTGGCTAGGCGTACCCCATTTCTCTCAGCACCAATGTGGCAGCCTCGGCGTCGTTCCATTGGACGAGTTGGTCGCCGATCACCTGGCGCCTCTCGTGACCTTTGCCAGCCAGGAGTACCGTGTCCCCAGGTCTCGCCCTGCCAAATGCCTCCCGTATGGCATCCTCTCGGTCCGCGATCTTCAGATAGTGCGCGCCCTCCTGCCATCCCTCGGACCTCGCCCCTGCGGCGATCTGCTCCGCGATCTCCATCGGGTCCTCGAACCGAGGATCGTCTGTGGTGAATATCGCGAATTCGGCCAGGCGCGCGGCCACTCTGCCCATCGCTGGCCGGTTGCGTGGATCCCTCTCTCCGGCCTGCCCAAAGAGCACGAGTAGCTGGCCCGCCGTTGCCTCGCGGAGGGTGCTCAGCACTTTCTCCATGGCCTGAGGGGTGTGGGCGAAGTCCACGACTACGGCAAAAGGCTGGCCCAAGTCGATTCGTTCCATTCGTCCGGGCACGGAATCTACCTTTGCCATAGCCCGCCGTATCTGCTCAAGATTCGCCCCCTGGCTGAGTCCCAGCGCTGCGGCGGCCAGCCAGTTGTACACATTGAAGCGGCCGGACAACCGTGACTCCACCCGCGCTAAACCGAGGTGCGTCACCAGTGTGAAGCGGGAGCCGGTAGAAAGGAGCTCGATATCAGTGGCACCCACGAAGGAGTGTTGGGTGCTGGGTTCTGAGTTCTGGGTGCTGGATGCTGGGTTCTGGGTTCTGAGTGCTGAGTTCTGAGTGCTGTACCAGATTACCCGTGCGTTTGTCGCCAGCCGGATCTCACTGGAGTGCGGATCGTCGGCGTTCAGAACGGCCACCTTCTCCACGCCTTTGAAGACAGAGTAGTCCAGCATGGAGAATAGCCTCGCTTTGTCTCGCAGGTACGCCTCCAGAGAGCCGTGGAAGTTCAAGTGCTCGGGGCTCAGGTTGGTGAAGACCGCCGCGTCAAACTCGCAGTGGAGCAGCCGATCCAATGCCAGGGCATGGGAGCTCGACTCCAGTATGGCATAGTCGATCCCCTCGTCTACCATCCTGCGCAGCAACCCCTGCACCTCCACCGGCTCCGGGGTCGTGTGCTGGGTGTCGTTGGACTCGATTCGATTGCCCACTTTCACATCGGCGGTTGTGATGAAGCCGGTCCTGTATCCCATGGCCTCCAGCACGGCGCTCGCCAGGTGGACGGTGGTGGTCTTGCCATCGGTGCCGGTCACACCCACGACCCTGATCTTCCGAGCCGGATAGGCGTAGAAAGCTGCCGCCAGGTCCGTGAGTGCCCTACGAGCATCCGGCACCAGGACCCGAGGAACTCCTTCCTGCACCAGCGCTTCGTGCCGCTGCGTGACGACGGCCACTGCCCCGCGCCTCAAGGCATCGGCGACGAACGCGCTGCCATCGTTATGAAAGCCGGGGAGCGCCACGAAGAGGTCCCCCGGCTTTGCGAGTCGAGAGTCGTAGGCGATGCCGGTGATGAGCGTGCCGGCATCACCCGTGGGAACGGCGTAGGCAAGGTCTCGGAGAAGCGCCCCCAGAGCAGGCATTCATCACCTCAAGGTCTCACGGATACGAACACAGCGCCATGCGATTCTAGCATGTCGGTCGCCAGGTCACACCGACGGCGACTCAAAGGCGTCTCGTTCCCAAGGGGCGGCTTCGGCTCCGAAATCAGGTTGGGCCAGTAGAACGCACCGAACTTGCACTTAACAGGTACGACACCCCAGGTGCGATCATCCTTTCGACGTATCCCAGTTTCGAACTTTTGGCGGCTGTACGCTCGGTCCAGATCCACTATGCTACTCGTGGAGTGTTCACGCGCGGGAAGCGCGTTCGAGATGGACACGAGGGGGTGTCGACTATGAGCTCGCCGATCGTGATCATCGGAGCCGGCGTCGCCGGCCTTTCCACTGGTTGCTACGCCCAGATGAACGGCTACTCCAGCCGGATATTCGAGCTACACGACCTGCCGGGTGGACTGTGCACCTCGTGGAAGCGCAAGGGCTTCACCTTCGACGGCTGCCTCGAGTGGCTGGTCGGCTCGGCTCCCGGTAACAGCCTGTACCGCGCCTGGGAGGAGCTTGGGGCCGTGCAGGACCGACCCATGGTGAATCACGAGGAGTTCACGCGCCTCGTAGGGACGGATGGTAAGACCCTGATTCTGTACGCCGACGTCGATCGGCTGGAGCGCCATCTGTTGGAGCTGGCCCCCGAGGACGCAAGGTTGATCCGGGAGTTCACCGGCTGCGTGCGACTGATGACGCGCTTCGATATTCCACTCGGCAAGCCGGCCGAGCTGAGCGACGTCCTTGACAAGCTGCGGTTCGGAGTAGGGATGCTGCCCTTCCTCAGAACCTTCTCGCGATTCAATAAGGTCTCTGTGAAGCAGTTCGCGGAGCGCTTCCAGAACCCCTTCCTTCGCGAGATGTTCGCTACCTACTTCGACATGCCGGACTTCCCGTTCATCGCGATGGTGCTCGTCTTCGCCTGGCAGCACAATCGGGTCGCGGGATACCCAGTGGGCGGCTCCCTGGAGTTCGCCCGAGCCATAGAGCGCCGCTATCTCGACCTGGGCGGCCAGGTCAGCTACCACTCCAGGGTGGAAAAGATCCTGGTGGAGAACGATCGCGCCGTGGGCGTGCGGCTGGCGAACGGGTCCGAGTACCGCGCCGACATCGTGGTCTCGGCCGCCGATGGGCACGCCACCATCTTCGATATGCTGGACGGCAAGTACGTGGACGATAAGATCCGCGGCTACTACCAGCAGTGGCAGATCTTCCCTCCCATAATCCAGGTCTCCCTGGGTGTGGCCCGAGATCTGTCCTCCGAGCCCCACTCCGTAACTTACCTGCTCTCCGAGCCGGTCACGGTCGCAGGCGCAAAGCTCAGCCGGCTCTCCCTGAAGCACTACTGCTACGATCCCACCATGGCTCCGGCGGGCAAGTCGGTGGTGATCGCCATCATTGGGTCGAGCTACGATTACTGGCGGGATCTCAGCACCGATCGACAACGGTACGAGGCCGAGAAGCAGCAGATAGCTGACACGGTCGTCCGGCTCCTGGACGCGCGCATCTCTGGAATCGCGGCCCAGGTGGAGGTGGTGGACGTAGCGACTCCCATGACCTACGAGCGCTACACGGGCAACTGGCGAGGGTCCTTTGAGGGCTGGCTGCCGACGACCAGGAACTTCACAACGCAGATGCGCAAGACGCTCCCAGGCCTTGCCAACTTCTACATGGTCGGCCAGTGGGTGTCACCCGGCGGAGGTCTGCCCTCCGGGGCGATGACCGCTCGAGAGGTGGCGCAGCTGATCTGCGCCCGCGACGGTAGGCCATTCATCACAACCACGCCGGCTGTCAGGACGGAAAGGAACATGGTCTCCGCTTGGCTTTAGTTCAGGTGGATTCCGCCCACGACGCCAGGTAGCAGGTAAAGAGGGATTCTGCATGCTCAGTCGTTGGGCACCGCGACTCCGCCCGGAATTGGTGGCGAATCTCGACTGACGCTGGAGTACAATAGATCGTCAGTGGGCAGATATAAACTCGCCCACTCAGCACATCGCCGGAACACCACGACCTGGTTCCGGACGATCAGAGAGGAGCCAACACGATGTCACCCAAGCGCGAGTTCACGGATGAGGATGCGAGGCGGATAGGGGGTGCCCTCCACGTCAATTGGGAAGAAATAAGCAGCGAGGAGTTCCGGGCGGGACTGGCGGTCGAATTGGAGCATGGGATGCACGACCCTGAGACAAACGTTACCAACAACGATGAGCTTCTCACGGGAAAGATAGCCCTAGCCCACCTTAAGGAATACCCCGACTACTACACTCGACTTGCTCAACTCGAGAAAGACGCCGAAGAATTCTGGTCCAAGAACCGCTGATTGTCGTTGGTCGGCTCCCGCGGGACTTAGTCCCGGTACAGCACTACGTGGAGTTCCCTGGGCCCGTGCATCCCAAGGGTGAGCTGAAGCTCGATGTCGGAGGTGCGGCTGCCACCGGTGATCACCACCAGGTTCGACGTTTCCTTCGCCAGTTCGGCGCCGCCCGCGGCCAGCCACTCCTGCATGGTGGGATAGATTTTGGACAGGGGCAGGATAGCGATGTGAACAGGCGGTAGGAGGGAAGCGATCCGTGCGCGCCCGGGACCAGAGGCGACGACGATGCTTCCGGTGTCGGCGAGGCCTCCCATCGCCCCCGTGAGACCCACCTCGATCTCAGCCAGCCGCGCCAGGGTTGCCTGATGCCCCGCATCGTTCGGCACGTCGCCGGGAACCAGCTCGATAGATGCCTCCTGCAACCGGTCGCGCACCGACGGGCACCCGATGTCCGCCTCGTCCCATGCCAGCACGAATGGGTGGCCGGTGCCTGATGCGAAGGACCTGTGGACCAGCTCTACCACCTGGGTGGCCACACCCTCGGTGTCGAAGGGACCATAGACGTTAGCGGAAAGGGCTTCCAGCTCGGTCCTAAACCTCGCCACATAGTCATCGAGGCTGGCTCCCGCCGGGAATGGCGACTGAGCTGCCACCCTCACGAACCGTGGCCGCCCGCGATCATCGGCCAGGGGACCCGCCCCGGCCTTCGCCGCCGCCTCGCGGATTTGGTCCAGTACGCTGCTCATTGCGCACCCCCTTTCTCGCCGTGCCGAGTCTTTCGCTCTTTCCACATCGTCTGGAAGCTCCTGGGTGCAACCTTCGGGAAATCCCGGCTGTCGGTCCAGGCGCTTAGTGGTCCGGGCATTCCACGGATCCAGCCGTCCCCGACTATCATCCCCGAACCGAAGCCCGCCATCCTCGTTCCCAGCCCGAACAGACCGGGGTTACCGGCCACCGTGGCGTAGCCGGAGAGGCCGAGCTGCAGCCACCAGGGACGGTGGCCCGTCTCGACGGTGTCGCGTCGCAGCTTAAGGAGCAGCCCGGGGAGGTCGATGCGGACCGGGCACACCTCACGGCAGGCTCCGCAGAGGGATGAGGCATGGGGCAGGTCGGCGTAGGCATCCAGGCCGCTAAAGAGTGGGCTTAGCACGCTGCCCATCGGCCCAGGGTAGACGGCACCATACGCGTGTCCTCCGATGGTCTTATAGACCGGGCAGGCGTTCAGGCAGGCGCCGCACCGGATGCAGGTGAGCATCTCAGCATACTCAGACGCAAGGATACGGGTGCGGCCGTTGTCCAGCAGCACCACGTGTAGCTCCTCGGGTCCGTCGGCATCGCCATGGCGGCGCGGTCCGGTCATCATGGAGGTGTACACGCTGAGTTTCTGGCCGGTGGCGCTGCGGGCCAGCAACTGGAGCATCAGACCGAGGTCCTCCATGGTTGGCACCAGCCGCTCGATGCCCATGAGGGCCACCTGGTACCTTGGCAGGCTGCTTGATAGGCGGCCGTTCCCCTCGTTCGTCACGATGGTCATGGTGCCGGTCTCGGCTACTCCGAAGTTGACGCCCGTTAGACCCATGCCCGCCTCGATGTACTTCTTCCTCAGCCGCTCGCGAGCGATTCGTGCGAGCTGAATTGCGTCGTCTGTCTCCTGAGTTCCCAGCTTATCGTGGAAGAGGTGAGAGACTTCCTGGCGGGTCATGTCGACTATAGGCACAACAATGTGGGAGGGTGTGGTACCCGCGAGCTGCACCACGTACTCCGCCAGGTCAGTCTCCTGAGGGACGATGCCAGCAGCCGCCAGGGCGTCGTTCAGGCCTGTTTCCTCGCTGATCATGGACTTGCCCTTTACGACGAGCTGGACGCCGCGCTCCCGGGCCAGCTTCACGATTATGGCATTCGCGTCGTCTCCGCTGGCCGCCCAGTGGACCGTACCGCCTGACTTCTCCACATTGGCCACGAACTGCTCCAGATAGCGATCCAAGTTGGCGATGGTGTGGCGGCGTATGGCTCGAGCCCGATCCCGCGCCTCCGCGGCGTCCGGGAGGGTAGCCAGCATACTTACTCGGTTCGTCTCGAATCGATCGGTGGCCCTACGAAGGGCCCTGTGGAGGGCTTCGTCGTGTACGCTCTTTGCCACTCGGGCCTTGAATGGTATAGCCGTCGCATGCATCGCCTCACCTCACCTTTCCAGCGAGCAGCTGCGCGATGTGCACACCGGTCACCTTGAGCTTTCTCCGATGCAGACCGCCGTTGATGTTCAGGAGGCAGCTCAGGTCGCAGCCCACCACGTGATCGGCACCGGTGGCGACGATGTTATCCAGCTTGCGGTTCAGCATTTCTGAGGAGATGTCACCGAACTTGATAGAGAAGAGTCCACCGAAGCCGCAGCACTCCTGCTCTTCCTCCAAATGCACGATTTCGGCACCCTTGACCTCGGACAAAAGAGCCACGGGCTGCCGATGAACCTGCATGCCGCGAAGGAGATGGCAGGAGGCGTGATAGGTGAGCTTGCCATCGTAGGTAGCTCCCACGTCGGTCACACCGAGCTCGTCCACCAAAAACTGGGTGAACTCGTGGACGCGCTGACTGAGCTTGACGGCCCGGGGGTACCAGACGGGGTCGCCTTCGAAAAGCTCCGGGTAGTGGTGGACGATCATGTAGCCGCAAGAACCCGAAGGGATTACAACCGGGGTGTCGCTGTCACCAAACGCCTGAATGGTGCGTCTGGCCATCGTCCGCGCCTCATCCCAGAAGCCGCCGTTGAAGGCGGGCTGGCCGCAACAGGTCTGGCCTTCTGGGACCTCGATCTGCACACCTGCCTTCTCCAGCACCTCCACCACGCACTCCCCTATCTCCGGGGCCAGTGTGTCGATCATGCATGTGACGAACAGTTGGACCCTCTTCACTCGCCCGTGCTCCTTTCGACGTATCGACGCTGATCGCCCACGGAAGGAAGATCGAAGGCGATGCATTGGCCAGTCCGTGACAGGCGAATTATACGGCTGTAGACACGTTATCGCAAAGCTGGTCTATTCGGATTAAGGTTGGGGTGTACCCTCATCAGCAACACCCACCATGTACCTGGTGTTCCGTACTCCGTCAACCGTGGCGATCAGTGCGGGAAGATGGTCGAGTACGTCCTGGTGCGCGGTTCCGACGATCGTCACGACTCCACCGTCGGCTCTGACCTCCAGGTGCGTGCCCGCTGTGCTTTTGTCCCTGGCTAAAACAGCCGAAATCTGGTCGCGAAGGATGAGGTCCTCCATCGCTTTCAAGGATTTGGCCGTTGGCTTGAACTCACCGAGCCGCGCCAGGTGGACCACCGTGGAGCAGGCACCATCCAGGCTCAGGTGGCTGAGATTCAATACCACGTCGTACAGGGCAGGATCGTCCCACTCCACGCCATAGAGGAAGTTGACCCACTCCCTGCGCTCCCGGTCCACCCTCTCGATATAGGCAGTAGCCTCCTCTCGCGCCAAGCCTTGCTCGTGCATCACCACCTGGACACGATGCTCCATATCCGCGACGACTCGGACGCGAAGTATCGGAATTTCGGACAGCAGGAGGTGTCCAACGTGTCCATGATAAACGAGGTTGCCCCGTCTTGCCCTATTGAAAAGGGCGATCCGAAAGGAATCGAGGTAGGCTGTCCGCTCAACCGCCAGCCGCTCCCAATAGGAGGGCGACTCCCTGGCAGCCGCCGGGGCATCCATCGGGATCCCATACCAATCCGCGGAGTTGGTGATAGCCTCACGGCTGACGCATGGATACCTCAGTTGCCTCGCCACGAGCTCGGCGATAGCGTGGCCTCCGCTGAGTGTCCCGCGGGAAATGGAGATGATGGCCATTTCACGCCTCCAAAGTAGATAGGCCAGCGCAGGTGCCTATTGGTGACCTGGCTGGCCCAAAATGTTCACCCCACCGTCAATGACGCGAACACCCACTTTGATCTTCTTCGCGGCCACATTATATCATCGTGCCCGGGAGATCTGATGATCGAATCGGACTACTGGGTGTTAATTCCGAGCAACCGTGGAAGCACGAGGCTCACTTCTGGAATGAAGGCAATCAACAACAGCCCGATCACTAGTATTGGTATGTAGTAGAGCATCGGCCGTACCGTCTCCTCAACGGTAGCCTCCGCCGCGGTACAGGCGAAGTAGAGACCGATGCCGATAGGGGGCGAGAATGTGCCGATGCCCATACCGATGATCATCACTATGGCGAACTGCAGGGTGCTGATCCCGAATTGGGGCGCTAAGGGAAGCAGGATCGTTGAGAGGACCAGGATAGCCGGTATCCCCTCCAGAAGGGCACCCATGAAGATGAGGAAGAAACAGCTGGCCAGCATGAAGAGCGACGACTGGCCATTGAAAAAGCTGAGCAGCTCCATCAGCCTGTGCGGCACTTGAGCCGCGGTGAGCGACCACGAGAATGCCGAAGCGGCGGCGGTGATGAAGAGGATGGCTCCTGCCATGCTCGCCGAATCGCTCGTCACTCGGAGCAATCCCTTTAGGCTGACGTTGCGGTAGACCAGGATCGCCATGAGGACGCCGTAGACGACGGCGAAAGTTGAGACCTCAGTGGGGGTGGAGATCCCCGAGACGATGCCTGCCACCAGCATTACCGGCATGGCGAAGGCCGGGATGGCTATCATCCACCTCCTCGCGACCTCCTTCCAGGAAATAGCAGGAGCGCCGGGTATCCCCAGCTTACCCGCCCTAAAGTAGATCGCGATCATGAGAATGAGCGCGATGAGTGCGGCGGGAAGGATGCCGGCTATGAATAGCGACGCGACCGACACAGTAGACACAGAGCTGAGAACAAGCATCGGGACGCTTGGGGGGATGGTTTCTCCCATAGCTGCGCCAGAGGCCAGAACGGCCGCGGTCTCCCCCTTTGGATACCCCTCTCGCTTCAGCATGGCGCTCAGGCTGGACCCCACCGCAACCATGTCCGCTACTTTCGATCCGGATATGCCCGAGAATATGTACATCCCCACGACGATCACCTGCAACAGACCGCCGCGAAGCCGGCCGACGACACAGGCGACGGCATCTGACATCGGTAGGGCAAGACCGCCCTCAGTCATGACCAGGCCGGCCAGGATAAAGAACGGGATTGCCAGTATGATGAAACCGGAGGCGCCATACTGCATGGTATTCGCCACCACCGCGAGCATCGCCATTTTCGTCTGCTGCAGGTATAGAAAGGCGATGGCGGCGAACACGAACCCGATAGGGGCTGACATCGCCATGAGAAGCGCAAACACCGCCAGCGTGATTAGCAGGGCCTGGTCCGTCGGAATGGCATCTGTGGTCAGAGCGAAGACCAGCCCGACCACCACCGCCACCACCGCGACTGATGGCAGCGCTACCCGAGGCGAGTAGGAGAACAGCCGCCCGAAAGCGAACAGCGCCATCAGAGCCGCACCGGCAGCCTCGGGGGCTGTCAACCACGCCAGAGGCCAACCGGACATAGGCATCAGCTCAGCACCCGACACAGCCATCAGGTCTAGTGACTGTTGAGCAAGTCCAAGCGCGATCACCAGGACAACCGCGTCAGCAGCGGCCTCCACGTATGGGCGCGCTTGCTTCGGCAATGCCTGTATCCCCGCATGAACGCGCATGTGCCCGCCCCGGCGGTAGGACAGCGCTCCCCCTACGAAGGTGAGAAACGCCAGGGCGACCGGAGATATCTCTTGCTCCCAATCGTAGCTGATGCCAAACAGGGTTCTCATCACGACGTTTGTGAATACCATACCCAGTTCCGCCAGAAGGACAACTACGACGGCGACGTCGATGCCCCGCTCCAGCCAATTCCCGACCGCGCCCGCTCGAGCCATGACCAGACCCCAGGTTTCACCCCCACGGGACCTGGAATCGGCAGCCAAGGATTGCGATGGCGGCTCATTCCCTCTCGTCACGACTTCTTCCGATCCCTGGCTTGTCATCACACCGGCCCCCTCTTTTCAGCCCTCGCCCTTTGTTAGTCCTTTGACAAGCTGATTCTGACAGCGTCCACTACCTTCACTGTGTCAAGGCACTGACATGTCCAGGGGAATCGCCTCAGGTTGATCATCTCGTTTCGCGAAGGCCTTCTTGGGGGCCGAACGCCAACCGGCGTTCGGCCCTGAACGCTGCCAATAGTCTTGCCTATGCCGCGCTCTGAACGGCCTCGTAGAAGCCGGGCTTCCACTTGCTCTGGAACTGCTTCGGGAGATCCGTGAGAGCTGCCCTGAACTGGTCGAGGTTGACCGGGTTGAAGGTCATGCCCTTCCCTTTGAGTTTGTCCACGTAACCCGCCTCATCGGCGGCCATGTACTTGTCCTCTTGTGCGCCCATGTAGACGAGGCCATCAGTGATGATCTTCTGCACGTCTTGAGGCAAGGTCTTTAGCCACTTGTCGCTCGCGGTGATCTCGTATGCCGCGTAGATGTGGGCGGTCTGGTTCAGGTACTTCTGGACTTCATAGAACTTGGAGGTCCAGATCAGTTCGTACGGGTTCTCCTGAGCCTCGACTGTGCCCTGCTTCAAAGCCAGGTACAACTCAGGCAGGGCCATGGCTGTTGGCATGGCCCCGAGCATCTTCCAGGCGGCCACGTAGGTATCGACCTCGGGAAGCCGCATCTTGAGGCCCTTCAGGTCCGCGGGTGTGCTGATGGGCTTGTTGCTGGTCAGATAGCGGGGTCCCCGGTTGGCATATGCCACGATCCGGATAGCCTTGCGCTGGAGCACCGCATCCTTCATCGGCTGTCCCAGAGGGCCATCCACGATCTTCCGGAATTGCTCGATGCTCTTGATCAGGAACGGGACGTCGAGGACCGAACCCCATTCAGGTGTGATATTGCTCGTTGGCAGGTTGCCGAAAACGACGACTTCTGGAGATCCCATCGACTGCAAGTCGATCACCTGAGTCTCGCCCCCGAGCTGTCCGCCGAGGTACTTCTGGGCTGTGAACTCGCCGTTGGTTTTATCCGAGATGTATTTGGCGAAATCGTCCACCGCCTTCTCGACGGCCCCACCCGGGGCCACCACGCTGGCCACCCTGATCACCTTGGCCTTGCCCGCCTGCGCGGCTGGTGCCGCAGCCGCAGCCGCGGTTGGTGCGGCCCCTGCCGCGGCCGGTGCCGCCGGGGCGGCAGTCGGTTTCGCCGCCTGCTGAGCTGACGACGAGCCACAGGCCGTGGCCACGCTTCCCAGAACCGTTATACCCATTGCCGCTCCTGC
>JAJYKO010000081.1 GCA_021788565.1 Chloroflexota bacterium | reverse complement strand
TAGCCTCAAAGCTGGCACCGAGTATGCATCTAGAAGCAGGCAGAAGGTGATATCCATACCTTCTTCTTTATTGTGTTTTATGCAGGAGGTTACTATGAAAAGCTCCCTGGCACGGGGGGGCCTTTCTGTTCTCGCTATCGGCGCGATCTGGATTGCCACCCAGGGCATCGCGCCGGTAGCATCAATGGCCGGCCTCGGATCGGTCCCCCACGCGGCCGCCGCACCTGCATCGCAGACGGCTCCAACTTTGCAGGACTTTTCCTCCGCAATTCGGCAGGTTGCCGAGCAGGTGAAGCCCGCGGTAGTCCAGATCACGGCCAACCAGCAGGCGCCGGCAGGCCCCGGTCAGACGGCGGGCCCCCAGCCCATGGGTGTCGGCTCGGGCGTCATCTACGATTCCCAGGGCCACATCCTCACCAACAACCACGTGATTGAGGGAGCAGACAGCCTCACCGTCGCACTCCCAGATGGTCGCTCCTTCGACGGAAAGCTCGTGGGCGCGGATCCTCTTACCGATCTCGCGGTGGTTCAAATCCAGGGGGACAACCTACCCGTGGCCAAGCTTGGCGACTCCAGCAAGCTCGGGGTAGGGGATTGGCTGGTCGCAATAGGCAACGCCCTCGCCCTACCCGGCGGTCCCACGGTCACTGTGGGTGTGGCGAGCGCGCTGGGTCGATCGCAGCAGGAGCCGGACGCTCAGGGCAACCCGGGCGGTCCCGTCCTCTACGATCTTATCCAGACCGACGCGGCCATCAATCCGGGCAACAGCGGCGGAGCGCTGGCGAACCTGAATGGCGAAGTCGTCGGGATTAACACCCTGGTGGCGGGTACGGACCCGACAGGCATGCAGGCACAGGGCATAGGGTTCGCGATCTCCATGAACACAGCCAAGCCGATCGCGGATGAACTGGTGGCGACCGGCAAGGCGATCCATCCGTTCATCGGCATCAGCTACTCCGGTCTGACGCCCTCCATCGCCAGGCAGCTTGGGGTCCCGGCCAGCACCAAGGGCATCTTCGTCGCCAGCGTGGTAGCCGGCTCTCCCGCCGCCCAGGCCGGAATTCAGCAGAAGGACGTCATCACCCAGGTGGATAACCAGCCAATCGTCGACGAGTCCACCCTGGGACGGTACCTGATCGGCAAGAAGCCGGGCGACACCATCACACTCACCATTCAGCGGGGAGGCCAGAGCCTGCAGGTGAGCATCACGCTCGCGCTGCGACCCGCCGGGTCGTAACAGCCGCGGAGCCGGTTGGGCAGACATATGCGTCAGGGCTGTCTCCAGTCCTGGCGCATCTCCACCCTCATTGTAGGGGCGGTTCGCGAACCGCCCCTACAATGGCGAGCCCGTGGCTGGTATGGAGCGGTCGGGTACAGCTATTGCGGGTACCTGGTTCAACCCGCTGAGCGTAGCTCTCAGGATGCTCACGCAGGTCCCGGGTGAACGCGAATGAACGAGTACAACCCTTGGCGTCCTGATCTGACCGTCCATTACGCCCAGACCCTGGACGGCCGAATCGCCACGCGCACCGGTCAGTCCCAGTGGATCGGGGGCAACGCCTCTTTGAAATTGGCGCACCGGCTTCGGGCCGAGCACGACGCCGTGATGGTGGGTGTGGGCACTGTGCTGGCCGATAACCCTCACCTCACGGTTCGCCTGGCCCCGGGTCAGTCGCCCCTTCGGATCGTGGTCGACTCCACCCTCCGGATGCCCATGGCCTCCCACGTTCTCGTGGATGGTGACGCTCGCACGCTCGTCGCCACCACGCCTCGAGCGCCAGATGATCGCGTGGCGGAGGTACGCCACTCCGGCGCCGAAGTGGTGATAGTACGGCACGACGCCAGCGGTCACGTGGATCTGCCTGAGTTGATGCGGCAGCTGCGGCTCCGTGGGGTAGGATCCGTCCTGCTCGAGGGTGGCCGGCAATTGATCACGAGCGCGTTCCGGGGGCGGCTGGTGGACCGGCTGGTGGTGTGCATCTCACCGAAGCTGATGGGGGCTGGGATCGAAGCGGTTGGCGACCTCGGGATCGATCACCTGTGCGACGCCCTCATCTTCGAGGATTCCTTGTTCCTCCACCTCGAAGGCGACATCATCTTTGACGGCCGGCTCGCGGCGAGGGACGGGGTGAGCACATGAGCCCCCCGTCCCTCGCGACTGCCGTCTGGTTCCCGCGGGCACGGGAGGTGGAACTGCGACAGGAGCCGCTGCCGCCGGTCGGCCCCGGGGAGGTGCGGGTACGAGCCATCGCTTCGGCCATCAGCCACGGCACGGAGATGCTTGTCTATCGGGGGCAGGTGCCGCCCGACCTTCCGCTCGACCTGCCGGCATTGCGGGGTAGTTTCTCCTTCCCCATCAAGTACGGCTACGCCAGTGCGGGAAGAATAGAAGAGGTCGGCAGCGCCTTAACGGAGTTGCGGGTCGGCGACCTCGTCTTCGCTCACCATCCCCACCAGAACCGATATGTGGTGCCTGCCGCCACGGTAGTCCAACTACCCGAGGGCCTGAATCCCGAGGCCGGAGTCTTCCTCGCGAATCTGGAGACGGCAGTGAACGTGGTGCTTGACGCCGGCATACGGCTGGGCGAGCGGGTAGCGATCTTCGGCCAGGGAGTGGTAGGGCTGCTGCTGACACAGCTAGCTCGGAGGGTGGGGGCGGACCTGGTCGTGGCCGTGGACCCTTTGCCGCGCCGGAGGGAACTGGCTCTGGCGGTGGGAGCAGACGTGGCGTTGCCGCCGGGGGATGGTCTTCCCGACCGCATCCGCGCCCTATGTGACGGCGTAGGAGTGGACGTCGCAATCGAGGCGAGCGGGCACGGCGCGGCCCTCGGTCAGGCAATCGACTCGGTGGCGTTCCAGGGCACCGTCGTCGTCTCCTCGTGGTACGGCACGAAGCCGGTCAACCTGATGCTCGGCGGATGCTTTCACCGTGGGCGGGTGCGGATGGTGAGCTCCCAGGTCTCCAACCTCGATCCTGCCCTTCAACCCCGATGGAGTCGCGACCGCCGAATGGGGGTCGCACTAGGCCTGCTGGGTGAGCTGAGGCTGGAGCCCCTCATTACCGGGAGAGTGCCGCTCGAACGAGCCGCAGAAGCCTATCGCCAGATCGACCTCCACCCCGAGGATACGGTCCAGCTACTTCTGACCTACTAGACACTCGGCCCTGGCATGACCTGTGCCCCTGGTGGGCCGCTGGAACGTGGCTGTCCATGAAGAGGTGGGCCGTGGGAAACCACAGAGTGAGGGTGGCGGTCAACGGGTACGGTGTGATCGGGAAGCGGGTGGCCGACGCCGTGGCGTTGCAGGACGACATGGAGCTGGTCGGAGTCGCCGACGTGGCCTACGACTACCGGGTTCAGGTGGCGGCTGAGCGAGGATACCCGGTCTACTGCTCGCTGGCGGGGATGCGGTTTCGGATGGAGGAGGCGGGCATCCCGGTAACCGGAACCCTGGAAGACCTGCTGCGTCGGGTGGAGGTTGTCGTCGACTGCACCCCCAAGGGTATCGGCACCACCAACAAGGAGCTGTACGATCGGGCAGGTGTCAAAGCCATCTGGCAGGGGGGAGAGAAGCCTTACATCGCGCCCGTGTCCTTCGTGGCCCAGGTGAACTACGCCGAGGCACTCAATCGGCGGTACGCGCGCGTAGTGTCATGCAATACCACTGGTATCTGTCGGATCGCGGGTACCCTGCACGGCCGGGGATGGGTGAAGCGGGTCCGCGACGTCGTGCTTCGTAGAGGCTCCGACCCCTGGGAGAGCCACCAGAACGGAATGACCAACACGGCTATCCCGGAGTTGAAGGTGCCGAGCCACCAGGGGCCCGACGCCAAGACCGTCATCAGAGACCTGGATATAACCACGATGGCAGGAGCCTTCCCGTACGACCTCGGTCATCTCCACTACATGATGGTGGAGACGGTCCACCCGGTCGCCGTCGAAGAGTTGAGGCAGGCACTTCTGGCTGCACCTCGCATCGCCTTCGTTCGTGGCTCAGACGGGCTAGTGGCCCTCAACTCGGTGATCGAACTGATGCGGGACCTTCGCCGCCCGCGAGGCGACATGTGGGAAGTCGCCGTCTGGGAGGACGGTCTGGCCGCCGATAGTCGCGACCTCTACATCACCTTCCTGGTCCACAACGAGGCCGTCGTTGTGCCGGAGAACGTAGACTGCGTTAGGGCTCTTACCGGGACGGACGCCGACGGAGCGAGATCCATCGACAAGACCGACAGGGCTTTGGGGGTCACCAAGAGTTTCCTGCCCCGTGGCGTGGGTGAGCCAGCCCCCAACACGCTGGCTGGGGCTCTCGGGTCCGTGCGAGCCCAATACATGGAGGAGGGCTTCAAGGGCTCGGAGGAGCCAACCGGGTGACGGGGAGATGGGGGAGGCGGGGAGAGAGTGTGGCAAACAGCATAGACGGGATGTAGAAGGCTGGGCAGGATGGGTTGCTTGCTACCTGTTACCGTTACTGATGCTGTATATTTTTATCTATTCTGTACATCCTGTTTCGCCAGTCCTTGCTCGCTCTATCAATCCCCTGTTTCAGGTGTGGTAGAATCTCGGCATCAAGTCGGTGAGGAGGAGCCGTGTTCGACGGAATCTTGCAGCCTACCCACTTAATATTGATCCTGGTTCTAGTCCTGGTGGTATTCGGACCCGGCAAGCTGCCCGAGATGGGAGGGGCGCTTGGCAAAAGCCTGAATGAGTTCAAGCGAAGCATGAATGACGCTTCCGACACCGATACAGCAGGTGGTGAGAGCGAAGTCAAGGCTGCCGCGGCAGCCGAAAACCCCATCTGCCCTTCCTGCGGCCGGGAGAACACGGCCGGCAACCAGTTTTGCGGCAATTGCGGCGCTAAGATAGCCGTCTAGCCCAGGCACTCCTATACAGGTAGACTCCACGCATAACGCCTCGCAACATCAGTACTTGACAAGATGCTGCCAGCCGCTATGATAGCGGCTGGCAGGCTAGGCAGCGGTCCGGGAAATCGTTGACGATCCGGGGCCAGTAACCTTCCACACAAATCTCCCTCGATCGCTGAGGGGAAGAAGAAGTAGGAGGCTTGCATGGCATTCCGGAAACAGATGGTTCCTCTTGCCCTGGTGTCAGTCCTGGTACTCGCGGTAGGTGTGGCCTGCAGTAGCGGTGCCGCTCCATCGCCGACCGCGGCTCCGGCCAAATCGGCCGCGACCTCCGCCCCAGCGGCCCCCGCCGCGACCTCCGCCCCAGCGGCTGCGGCGACATCCGCTCCCGCGGCGGCGCCGACCAAAGCAGCTGCTGCCAGCGGCGGTGACATCATCATGGGCATCACCCTCAATGTCACCGGCCCCACCGCGTCCCAGGGCGAGCTGTTCGGCAACTCCGCGAAGCTCGCCGTCAAGCAGATCAACGCCGCCGGTGGTATCAACGGCAAGCAGATCAAGCTCGTGACTGAGGACATGCAGTCCACCAACCCCGGTGCTCTAGCCGCGACGAACAAGCTCATCGAGCAGGACAACGCGCTTGTGATGATCGGATCGGCCCTCAGCACGCAGATCCAGGCGGTATCAGACACGGTCAAGGCTGCCGGCATCCCCGAGGCGACGGGCGGCACCGCCGTCAAGAACACCAACATGGGTAACCCCTGGATCTTCCGGCTTCGACCCGATGACTCCGTCGCAGCGGCGGCGATGATGGGGTACGCCGTGCAGGATCTCAAGGCAACGAAGGTAGGCATTCTCCACGATTCAGACGCCTTTGGCTCGGGCGGCGCGACGCTGCTGGAGCAGTATGCTAAAGATCAGGGCGTAACGGTCGTCAAGGACCTACCCTACACCGCGGACAGCAAGGACTTCACGGCCCAGCTCCTCGCTATCAAGGACGCGGGCGCGCAGGTGATCTTCACGTACTGCACGCGGCCTGAGGATGCGGCCACCATCGAGCGGCAGTACCACGACCTCAAGCTCCCATACAAGTACGTGGGATCTCCCTCGAATGCGGAGTCGGACACGCTGGCGCTATCCAAGAGTGCGGCAGCCGGCGACTACGCTGTGATCGACTTCTACCCCGGCCAGACCCCCGAATCTAAGGCCTACGGGGAAGCGTACCAGAAGGAATACGGCAAGCCTATGGACGGCCTGTCGTCCTGGAACTACGACGCAGTCGAGCTGTACGCCAAGGCCATCGGGGCCGTGGGCACGAATCGCCAGAAGATCATGCAGTACATCCTAGGCATTCATGGCAATTACACTGGGGTGTGCGGTACCTACAACTTCACCCCCAACGGCGATGGATTGCACTCCAACACCGTCGTCCAGATCCAACCCGATGACTCGCTCAAGTTCATCAAGGTTGTCTCAGCCCCCGTTAAGAAGCAGTAAGCGAGCAGCAGATTTCATATCCTTAACAGTTCTGGCCCCGGCGCAAGCGCCGGGGCCAGAACTGTTATACTCCCCGTCGATATCCTCCAATGGTAGTTGCGAAGGTGCCTCACTACTACGATGCCATCGTCGTCGGGGCTGGTCCCGCCGGATCCACCGCCGCCCGTGAGCTCGCCAGAGCCGGCCTCTCGGTCCTTTTGCTCGACGGCAAAAGCTTTCCCCGTGACAAGCCGTGCGGGGGCGGGCTTACTCCGCGTGCCTGGCGCCAACTCTCCGTCCCAATCGACGACATCGTCCTTCACAGAGCGACCTCCGTGCAGGTGCTAGCTGGCTCCAGGATTTCGGCCCGCTTTCGCTCGCGAGACGCCGCCATCTGGATGGTCAGCCGAAGGGAGTTCGACCAGCGCCTGGCGGAGGCCGCGGTGGAAGAGGGGGCCGAGATGCACGATGGCGAATCCGTCCGCTCCGTGGAACTGGGGAGAGAGCCAGCGGTGGTGTCCGATCGCGGGCGCTATCGCGCGAGGGTTCTTATCGGAGCCGACGGAGCCGAGAGCCGGATGGCGCGCTGGTTGGGGATCGACCGTCCCCAGCGCTGGATGGTAGCCCTGGAGGACGAGGTTGAAGTCGCCGCGGACCCGCTGAAGGGAGAAGCGATCGTGGACATGTCGGTTCCTCACGGCTACGCGTGGGTCTTCCCCAAGGGAGATCGCTACAACGTCGGGCTCGGCACATTCGACGCAGCGCGCGCCCGTGAACTCCGAGCGCGGTTGCACTCGTTCGCACACGGTCTGAATCTGCCCCTCGACCGCCCCCTCGCGCCGGTGGGGCATCGCATTCCCGCGGGATTGCCCCTGGGCCCGCTCCATGCGGGAAACGCTCTCCTCGCGGGGGATGCCGCGGGAGTCGCGGACCCGTTCTTCGCCGAAGGGATATCCTACGCCGTGCTGACCGGAAGGCTAGCGGCCGATACGGTGGCTGTGTACCTGCGTGGTCGGTCCACCGACCTCTCGGCCTACACTCGCGACGTCAGGAGGCTGCTGGGAGCCGACATGCGGCGCTGGAGGGCTACGGCCGCGGTAGTGCACCGATTTCCCGCCCTCTGCGTACGGTTGCTGGCCGCAAGCAGCGGTCTCCAGCGGCTCGTAGAACAGACGATCGCTGGGGAGATCGGCTCTTCAAAGCTGTCAGCCATCAACCGTCAGCTCTCGGCCGGGACGGATCACCGGTGAGCCATCCCGGCTCGGGTTCGACCCGCAATCGGGGTGATCTCCGCGCGACTGGAAGTCGCCGGCTCCCTCCCTGGCGAAGTCCGCCTGCGCGGACTATCCGCAACCCGCGAAGGCGGGTTACGCCATCCTGGAGCCGGCGGTTTCAACCGCGCGGGGACCAGGTACCACCTGGATTGCTGGTGGACCCGATAGCTCGATAGCTCGTGCCGTTTGCCGATGGGCGGGCCGCATGCTAGACTTATCGGCGGCGCCCAGTGGGAAGAGGGTGTTGTACCCATCGGCGTCGCCACTAGATCGGTGAACAGCGTGAGCCACCAGAAGCGTCCAGCTAACAACCACGACTCAGACCAAGCCAATGGTGAGGTCCAGTGGGTCACGGCCGCGACGGCGCCGGATCAGCTGACCGGAGAGATGTGGCGCCAGTTGTTGCTGCAGGAAGCGATCCCATCGATGCTGGAGCCGCACGACACCATATCTTTCCTCGGAGTTTCGCTGAGCCCAGTGCGGGTACTGGTACCGCTGGAAATGGTCGCCAGGGCGCGGGAAGTGCTGGCCGACATTCAGGGCTTCCCGTCCAGATCCGAAAACGACGATGCTTGAGGGTTGTGAGCTCAGCAGCAGACGTGAACCCCCATTCGTTTCACAGTAGGGGCGAATCCCCTGGATCGGGCCGGACAGTATAGTGAGAAATCTGTTCCACAAGAACCCCAGATACTTCCCGATCACCGCCAATGCACCGCAGAGGGAGATTCCGGAGAATCTCTGGGTCCGCTGCCAGCGTTGCGGAGACCTGCTGTACGTCAAGGAGTTCGAGAAGAATCTGAAGGTCTGCCATAAGTGCGATTACCACTTCCGATTGACGGCCGCTGAACGGATAGGTTTGCTGATTGACGAGGGCACATTCGTCGAGAAGGACGCCGACCTGGTTACCGGCGACCCCCTCGGCTTCGTCAGTCTGGGACAGACCTACGGCAAGAAAGTGGCCGAGACCCGCGAGAAGTCCGGCCTGGTCGAAGCCATGGTGTCGGGCTCCGGCCGGCTCGATGGAACCGCTGTACAGATAGCCGTCGCGGACTTCTCCTTCCTTGGCGCCAGCATGGGATCGGTTTTCGGGGAGAAAGTCACCCGCACCATAGAGAGAGGCATCGCGTCTCACCAGCCGGTGATAGTCTCGACCTGCTCGGGCGGTGCCCGAATGCACGAGGGGATCTTCTCCCTCATGCAGATGGCCAAGACGGCAGCCGCCGTGGCACGCCTGGCGGAAGTGGCGGTCCCATTCCTGTCGCTGCTGACGGATCCCACGACTGGCGGCGTCAGCGCGAGCTTCGCCACGATAGGGGACGTGATCATCGCCGAACCGGGCGCGTTGATCGGTTTCGCCGGGCCGAGGGTTGTCGAGCAGATAACCAAGCAGAAACTGCCCGCTGGATTCCAGACGGCGGAGTTCAATCTGGACCATGGGGTCATCGATATGGTTGTCCACAGACGAGAGCTGAAGCCGACCATGAGCAGGTTGCTTCGTCTCTATATGGGTGCTGCCAAGTATGGAAGCTAGATCCCCCCGTGGAGACAGCGCCCTGCCCGGGAAGAGTGGGTCTTCCCGACCAGAGCCACTGCCGGCCCGTGATCCCCAGTCCCTCACCGCCTGGGAAAGGCTGTCCCTGGCCCGGCACCAGGACCGGCCACACACCCTCGATTATGTAAAACTGCTGATCACGGATTTCGTGGAGCTGCGAGGCGACAGGCTGTTCGGGGACGACCGGGCGATAGTGGGCGGCATTGGCCGCCTCGGGGACGAGACGGTGATGGTAGTGGGCCATCAGAAGACCCGAGACGCCAAGGAGATCCTCTACAGGCTGGGCATGCCGAGGCCAGAGGGCTATCGAAAGGCCCTCAGGCTCATGAAGCAGGCCGAGCAATTCGGGATGCCGGTCATCTCCTTCATCGACACGCCGGGGGCGGACCCGGGAATCCCCTCCGAGGAGCGAGGCCAGGCGCAGGCCATAGCCACCAACCTGCTGGAGATGAGCCGCCTGTGCACGCCAATGGTATCCGTGGTCATAGGAGAGGGTGGCAGCGGCGGCGCCCTCGCCATCGGCGTGACGGACCGGATCATCATGATGGAGAACTCGGTCTACTCGGTGGTCTCGCCGGAAGGTTGCGCTGCCATCCTCTGGAAGGACGCGAGCCAGGCGGCAAGTGCCGCGGAGGCAATGCGCATCACGGCTCAGGACCTGTGGGATCTAGGCATAGTCGACGAGGTGGTACCGGAACCCGCCGGAGGCGCGCACGTGGACCTTCACCTCGCTGCGGTGCGCGTGAAGGAGTCGCTGCTCCGCCATCTGAGAGAGCTACGAACCCAGTATGGATCGGGCAGGCAGATGGAGGTGGAGAGACTGCTGGAGGATCGCTGGCTGCGGTTCCGACGTATCGGAGTGTTCGGCTGAACAGGTTATAATAATTGGGAGTGTGCGGCCTTTCGCCACGATGAGGGCTCCTCCGCCTTCCCGTGGCGAGAGTGTTGTTATGAGACGACCCTGAGGAGGAAATCCAAACTTGAGAGTTGCTGTGTTGACGGGCGGCGGAGACTGTCCGGGGCTGAACGCCGCCATTCGCGCTGTCGCCAGGAGTTGCTTCGCACAGGACTGGACCGTCCTGGGCGTGAAAAATGGTTGGGCCGGCCTGATGGGAGAAGGCCAGGTCGAGGAACTCAGCCGGAAGAGCGTGTCTGGAATCCTGAACCTGGGTGGAACCATACTAGGTACATCACGCACCAATCCTGCCAAGAAGGAAAGCGACATGGAGCAGGTGGTGGCCAACCTCAAGAAGTACGAGGTGGGTGCCCTGGTTGCTATCGGCGGCGACGACACGCTTAGCGTGGCAAAGCGGCTCGACGAGGTGGGGGCCAGGGTCGTCGGCGTGCCAAAGACCATGGACAACGACCTCTCGGATACCGACTACTGCATCGGCTTCGACTCCGCGGTGCAGGTCGTGATGGAAGCGCTGGACAGGCTCCACACCACGGCAAGCGCGCACCACCGCGTGCTGGTGGTGGAGGTGATGGGCCGGGACGCGGGATGGGTGGCAGTGGAGGGCGGCCTCGCCGGTGGGGCAGACATGATCCTCATCCCCGAGGTCCCCTCGGATGTGGACAAGGTGTGCAGACACCTAGAGCGGCGCCGGGCCGCCGGCAAGGACTTCAGCATCATCGTGGTCGCCGAGGGTGTCAAGCTGCCCGACCTGGAGGAGGACAAGGACCTCGGCCAATTGGACGCTTTCGGGCACGTCCGGTTGGACAAGCGGGGAATCGCTGAGCACCTGGCCAAGCAGATAGAGAAGCGCACGGGCTTCGAGAGCAGGGTAACGGTGCTGGGCCATCTGCAGCGAGGTGGTTCGCCCTCCGTGACCGATCGGGTGAACGGCACCCGCTTCGGCGTCGCGGCGGTCGAGCTCATCAAGGAAGGCAAGTTTGGCTATATGCCGTCGCTAAAAGGCAACAAGATCGTGCCAATCCGGATCGCCGACGCCGTAGCGAGAACCAAGACCGTCGATCTGGAGCTGTACAAGCTAGCCGAACTGTTCTATTAGGGGACAGGGGACGGGAGTCAGGGGACGGGGGCCAGGAGTACCGAGCGGGATAGACAGGATATGCAGGACATGAGTTGCGTTGGCCCACCTATGAGCTCTCATCCCGTTCACCTTTTGCGGTGTCCCATATCCCTGTCCCCTGCTCCCTGTCCCTCTTCGTGATATAATTACGCCTGCTGTAAGGGAAAAGTAGTTTATTACAGATATCGGTTAAGCTTCTTCGGCCAGACGAGGAAGATGGCAACGAAGGCGCATATGAGTTTGATTCAGAGCATCCGGCGGGATATCGAGACCATCTACGCTCGTGACCCGGCCGCCATCAATACGATTGAGATACTCCTCGCCTACCCAGGGTTCCACGCCAGGCAGTTCCACCGCCTCGCCCATACCCTCCACAACTGGAAGGTGCCCGTTTTTCCCAGACTAGTTTCTCATCTCAGCCGTTTTCTCACCGGGATCGAGATTCACCCCGGTGCCAAGATCGGCGAAGGTTTCTTCATCGACCATGGCATGGGGGTGGTGATCGGCGAGACAGCCGAGATTGGCGACAACGTCATGTTGTACCAGGGAGTGACCCTTGGCGGCACCAGTACCCAGAAGACCAAACGCCATCCCACCCTGGGAGACAACGTGGTGGTCGGA
>JAJYKO010000080.1 GCA_021788565.1 Chloroflexota bacterium | reverse complement strand
CCACGTGGAGGACAGGACCAGCGGGACGTTTCCTCAGGTGAGCCGCTCCTTCCTGCCTCACCTGTGCATGCAGTGCGACAACGCGCCGTGCATCGCGGTCTGTCCCACGGGGGCCAGCCACAGGACGGCAGAAGGGCTCGTGGTGATCGACGCCGAGAAGTGCATGGGCTGCAAGTACTGCATGGTGGCCTGCCCGTACCAGGCCCGCTACGTCTACGAGGCCGAGGACGTGAAGAAGGCCCAGGAAGTGTACGGGGAGGGCCCGAAGGCCGCCGCGGTGGACAAGTGCAACTTCTGCGTGGATCGGATCAAGGACGGCCTGGAGCCGGCCTGCGTGGCCACCTGCCTCGCCGGGGCTCGCATTTTCGGGGACCTGGATGACCCGAACAGCCAGGTGGCCAAGCTGGTCGCGAGCGGCAGGGCGCAGCCACTGAGGGCCGACTTGGGCACCAGGCCCAAGGTCTACTACGTGGGCACCCTATCGGGAAAGGGGGTTTAGAGCAATGTACGCGAAACAAGAGGTGTGGGGAACCCTGATAGCAGCCTACCTCTTCCTGGGCGGGGTTGGGGGAGCTACCGCGGCCATCGGCCTGACGGCGGACCAGTTCGTCAGTCCCAACCGACGGATGGGAGTGATCGCTGCCCTCTCCTCCCTTGTTTTCCTGTCCGTGGGCACCGTGGTGCTCCTGGCGGACCTGCTGCAGCCGCTGAACACCATTTACTTCTTCATGAACCCCGGCTCCTGGATCTTCTGGGGGATCATGTTCATCGTGGGGATGATGGGCTTCGAGGTCCTGTACGTACTGCCCTACCTGGAAGACTGGCCGCTCGTGGGGCTGCTGTCCCGCGGCCTTGCCTTTCTCAAAGGCTGGCAGAAGGGAACCGCCCTGCTGGGAGCCCTGTGCGGCTTTGCCGTGACGGTCTACACCGGCTTTCTCCTGTCGGCGGCGCCGGGGATCCCCTTCTGGAACACGCTGTTGCTGCCGGCGCTGTTCACCGTCTCGGCCTTCTCGACCGGCCTCGCCTACCTGATGGTAGCGCTCACGCTGGGAGGCGGAAAGGGCGGAGGGTACGAGGTGGGCGGGCTCGGGCGCGTTGATGCCGGGGCGATCGTTCTCGAGGTGGCGGTGCTGACCACCTTCCTGGGACTCGCGTGGTACGGTGGACGGCCGGAGGCTGCCTATTCCGTTACCTCTCTGCTCGGGAACCTCGGGTTCGTAATCGGCTTCCTGCTGCTCGGCGTGCTCGCGCCGCTGGCCCTGGAGGTGTATATCCTGGTCAAGGGCCACGCGGGGACCGCCACCATGGCTAGGGCCAACCTCTACCTGCTCTCCGGACTGCTCGTCCTGGCCGGCGGGTACCTGCTGCGCCAGTACGTGCTGTGGGCCGGATTCTACGTCAAGACATGGTGAGTAGCATGATTAGAGAAGACCGAATTTCGCTGTATCGTCTGCTGGCTCAAGCACTGGCCTATCCCGATGAGGGCTTCGCCGGCCGCATTCAGGAGTCGCTGAGCAGGTTGCCGCTGGAGTTGTGGAGCGATCCCGATCTGGATCTGAGCTCGCTCCTCCGGGGGCTCGCGGGGCTGACCATCCTGCCCCTGGAGCAGTTGCAGGGGGAACACACTCGACTCTTCATCAACGCCTATCCCCACGTTCCGTGCCCCCCGTACGAGTCGGTGTACAGGGATGGAGAGTTGCTGGGACAGGCGGCGGAGGAAATGGATGTCCTTTGCCGCCGGTGGGGGCTGTCCGTGGACGGGGAGGAGGTGGACCACGCCGGAGTGGAGTTGGAATTCACATCCTTCCTGCTGACCATCGGCAGCCCCGAGGCCATGGCAACCGCCGAACACTTCCTGGTCGAGCACTTACGATCCTGGCTGCCGCGATTTGCCGGCGATATGGTTCGGGAGAGCCGGCTGGGGTTCTACCAGGCCGTGGGGCGGCTGCTAGCGGCTGTCCTGGAGCACGGCGTCAAGGTCGCACCGGCATAGATACCGAGGCATTCGCTCTTCGCGGGAAGAGGATCGCTCTTCGCGGGAAGAGCGATCCTCTTCCTCATCTCACGCTAGTCGAGCAGGGGCGGTCCCCCGGGCTGGATAGGCGCGGCCGACAGCAGCCTGCAGGTCTTCCTCGCCGGGCTCTATCATCTCCACCACGTCGTCGAAACTGAACCGGGCCAGGGTGGCCCGCAACATGTCGGCCATCCGGACCACCTCTTCGGCCTGGGCCGACATCTCCTCCACCCGCGACGCTACCTCATCGCAGGAGGCGCTGACCTGGTCTGTAGCACTGCTGGCCTCCTCGCTCAGACCGGCCACTCTCTCGATCGCCCCTTTTACCTGCCGGCTGGAGGTGGCGATCTCCCTGACTGCGGCCGTGGACCCTCTGACAGTGGAGGACTCCGAGTGGATCAGGGAGACAACTTGCCCGGCCGCTCCTTCCATCTCCCGAACCGCTGAGTCAATGGCGGTTATCCGATCGACGGTGACGCCGATGGCTGACATGATGTTGTCCAGTGCCGTGCCCGATTCCTCCGTCACCCGCGACCCCGCATCTATCTCGATCCTTCCACGCTGCATGGCCGCCACAGCCTCTTGTACCGCGGCCTGAACCTGGCCGATGAGGTCGGCTATCTCTTTGGTGGAGCGACTGCTCCGCTCGGCCAGCTTCCTCACCTCATCCGCCACCACCGCGAAGCCCCTTCCGTGTTCCCCTGCCCTCGCCGCTTCGATGGCAGCGTTGAGGGCCAGCAGGTTGGTTTGCGCTGCGATCTCGTCGATGGTCTCCACGATCGACCCGATGCGCTCCGAGTACTTCCGCAGCTCCTGGACGCTGGAGGCGACGACTGAGGAGCTCTCCCTGATGTCGATCATGCCCTCCGCGGTCTTTCGGACGGAGTCCGCGCCCGAGGCCGCGGCTACGGCGATCTCCTTGCCGACCGAGGAAGCCTCCCTGGAGGCAGTGGCCACCTGGGCGATGGCGGCGTTGAGTTGGGCGACAGCCGTGGAGCTTTCTTCGATGAAGTTGGCCTGGTGTTGGGCGCCCTGGGCGATCTGATCGACAGCTCCGGCGAGTTGTTCGACGGACGCCGTGGCGTCATGGGCTACGGCGGACCCTTCGTTGGCTCGCCGCGCGACCTCCCGGATGGCAACGGAGGTCCTTCGTGTCGCCGAGTCCGTTTGGGTGGCTGAGGTGGCCAGTCGTCGGCTAGCGACGTTAAGCTGGGAAGCGCTGCCGACGACATTGCCTACCATGGCGCGAAGGGCTACCCTCATCGCGTCGATGGAGCCTCCGGCATCTGCGAGCCTGCGCACCAAATCGTTGAAGGAGCGGGCCATGTCGCCCACCTCGTCGTTACCCCCAACGCCGACCGGCTGATTGAACACCGGTACCATTTGAGTCAAATCGCCCGAAGCTATGGCTTGAGCGGATCGGGCCAAATCAGCGAGATCGACGTCTGCGACGCATCTGGCGGCCTCAGCGACGGTTTCGATCCTCCTGGTCATGGTCCTCCCGAGCACGAAAGCGGTGGCCACCGCGGCCAGAAGCGCGAGGGCCAGGGCAGTCATCTGAGCCAGGAGCATGGTGGTGACGGTCCGCCCGATCTCAGACTGGTAGGCAGAGCCGGTGGCTCGAAGGCACCAGACTCCGAGCCCCGCGGCCACGGTTAGCAGCAGTACCACTGCTCCAAGGCCCAGTGTCAGCTTGTGTCTAATGGTAAGTCTCACGGTGTACTCCTTTCGGGCCGCCTCCGCAGATAGGAATAGTGGTCCGAGCGTAAAGCGTTCTCAGGCCGTGCGTCGCGGAAGGCGAGCGGTGCGCGCCCCTGGGCGACCTCAACGAAAAGGCCTGGGACGGCCTCGCCATAGAGATAATCGTCAGCTAGGCGGTGGAACTTTAGCCCTTATCAAAATGAGTTGGGGCATCAAGTGAGCAATCACTCAAGACCTGCTCATTTTAGTTGAATTGGGAAGTGGTGACACGTGTCGAATTATTGACAGGGGGCCGTGCACGAGTACAATGTGCATCGTGATCAAGTGAGCGCTCACTTTAGCGGGAGAGGCGGCGGGGAGGTCGCCGGCCACATGAACAGGGGCGACGGCGGGGTCGCCAAATCAAATTACTTGATAGAGGTGGCAACATGAAGGCTTGGACTAGGTGGCAGGAGTGGGTCAATCTGGTGGCAGGTGCGTGGGTCTTCGTTTCCCCGTGGATCCTGGGGTTCTCTCAAAACTCGGCGGCATCGTGGACCGCCTGGGTTATGGGCGTCCTCCTGGTGGTGGTGGCCCTCTGGGCTCTGGCGGCGCCGGTCTCGACGGCCGCGGTGTGGATCGTCGGTGCGCTGGGTGTGCTGGTATTCCTTTCCCCCTGGGTTCTCAGTTTTGCGGGCGTGGCCAACCCAGCCTGGAACGCGTGGATCGCTGGGGTGGTGGTAGCCGTGGCGGCGGTGTGGGACCTGGCGCAGCCGAGGGGCGTCGGCTCGCAGACGGCGTAAGTCTCCTGGTTACTGGCCGGCGAGCCCCTGAAGCGGTCGTGCCGGCACGGGGTCGGGAGGGCCTGTTGCCTCCCGACCCCGGATCATTTCTGAACCACGGCGGGGGTGAAACCCGCGGGGTCTCGGGGGATCAAGGTGCGCCGCTACAGGACCACAAGCCAAAGACCCCGCGGGTTTGGTCACCTTGAGTGAGTAGGAGGAATGCGGACATGACGATCGATCAGAACCACGGCAACGGCAAGATCCACAGCAACGGCAATGGCAATATCCAAAGCAACGGTAACGGTAGGGTGCACAAGAACGGAAGCGGCAACGGCAAAGCCGCCGGCACGATGGCCTGGCTCTCCCAGCGCGCCACGGAGTACGTCATCGGCGAGCTACTCGCCGGTCTGGCCAAGGCGCCGGAAAGCAGTTACGGGCAGCTGGCGGGGATGCTGGAGAAGATCTCTGGCGACGACGAAAACAAGCTCATGGTCACCCACTGGGTGCAACAGTTCCTTTCGCCGGGCCAGCCGGGCGCGGCGTGGCTCAAGCACCTTCTGACCTCGGTCGATCCCAGCATTCGGAAGCGCTCGCTGGGTCGGTTCATCGCGCAGATAGCCTTCAGGCACGGCTTACCGGTTCGGCAGCTCGACGACGGGCGGGAGATCCCGGTGCCGGCGACGGTGATTATCAGCCCTACGATGCGCTGCAATCTGCGCTGCGTGGGGTGCTACGCCGGTAACTACACGAAGCAGGACGATCTCACGGAAGAGGAGGTGGTCAGGGTCATCGGGGAGGCTCGGGAGCTTGGCACCCGCTTCTTCGTGATCACCGGCGGGGAGCCCTTCATCTACGAGCCCCTCTTCGACATCGTTAAGGAGTTCGACGACTGCTTCTTCCAGGTCTACACCAGCGGCCACCTGCTGACCGAGCAGAAGGCCAGGCAGATCGTGGAGCTCGGCAACATGGTTCCCGCCATCAGCATCGAGGGGTTCGAGGCGGACACGGACTGGCGTCGGGGGCCCGGCGGTTTCCAGCGTGTTATGCGGGCCATGGACATGCTACGGGAAGCCGGGGCTATGTTCGCCTTCTCGGCCACCGTGACGCAGCGCAATCTGGAGACGGTGATCTCGGACGAGTTCGCCTCGCTAATGGTGGAGAAGGGCGCCCACTATGGGTGGTACTTCAGCTACATGCCCATCGGACGCTCCCCGGACTTGAGTCTGATGCCGACCCCGCAGCAGCGGAACCAGCTTCGAGAGGGGGTGATTCGCATCCGCAAGCGCTATCCCCTGCTGGTTGCTGACTTCTGGAACGATGGCCCGCTCACGGATGGCTGTCTCTCGGCCGGGCGTAACTATCTGCACATCAACAACCGAGGTGACGTGGAGCCGTGCGTCTTCCAGCACTTCGCTGTGGACAACATCAAGGAGAAGCCGTTGGCGGAGTGCCTGGCCTCGGATTTCTTCACCGCGATGAGGAAGGGCGCTCCCTATGGGAAGAACCTGCTCAGGCCGTGCCCGATCATCGATCACCCGAGGGTGCTGAGGGGACTGGTGAAGAAGTACGGGGCGAGGCCGACCCACGATGGAGCGGAGACCATCCTGACCGACGCGGTGGCTGAGCACCTGGACAACTACTCGGCTGAGCTGGCGCGGGTCATGGACCCGGTGTGGGCCAGGGAGTACCGATGGGTGGCCAGGTTTCAGGGGAGGCCCGAGTACGATTGGGGAGAGGCCGCCCAGCCGGAAGAGGCCGCTGGGATGGACGAAGCCGCCCAGCCGGAGGAAGCGTTGGCCGCGGGAAAGAGCCGCTAGGACAGCCTCGACGAGACCTCCGAGGTCTTGGAGACCTCGGAGGTCTGGAGCGCTCGGGGGTCTGGGCCCGCGCTCGTGATGAGGGCGAGCGCGAACCGGGGGCTGGAAGCCCAGGGAGGGGGAGTCATCATGCGTATCTTACTTATACAACCCGGCGACTCGAATACACTGGGGTTCCGAGGGACGGCGCTGGTGGAGCCCCTTGGGCTGGAGACGGTGGCGGGAGCCCTGGCGGGTCACCAGGTGCGGCTCCTGGACATGCGGGTGGAGGGCGACCTGGAGCGGGTTCTGGATCACTTCCGGCCCGAGGTGTGCGGCATCAGCTGCTCCTTCACCCTGGACAGGAACCTCGCCGTGGCGGCGGCCGAGGCAGCCAGGGCCGCCGACAGCCGGCCCTACGTGGTGGTGGGCGGCCACTACGCCTCTGTGAACCCACGCGACTTCGCGCATCCGGCGATCGACGCCGTCGTCGTCGGGGAGGGCGAGACCACCATAGTCGATCTGGTGGGCAGCCTCGAACGCGGGGAGGACCCGCGGGGAGTGAGAGGCCTGGTGCTAAACACCCCCGAGGGCCAGCATCGGACCGGGGTGCGCAGGCTCGCGGAGAGGCTCGACGGTCTGCCGATGCCCGACCGGAGCCTCACCAGGAAACACAGGAAGGACTATTACCTCTTTGCCGAGAAGCCGATGGGGACGGTCGAGACGGCCCGCGGCTGCCCGTACCACTGCAGCTTCTGCAGCGTGTGGCAGTTCTACAGGGGGCGCTACCGGGCCAAGGGGCCTAGGCGGGTGGTGCGGGAGGTGGCGGCGGTGGAGGAGGAGTACGTGCTTTTCACCGACGACAACTTCCTCGCCGACGTGGACAGGGCCATGGAGATAGGGGTGCTGCTCCTGGCCGAGGGTGTGCATCACCGCTACGCCTTCCAGGCCCGCAGCGACACCATAGTGGCCAACCCAGGCGTGGTGCAGCTGTGGCGGAAGGTGGGCCTTGAGGGGGTCTTCGTGGGGGTGGAGAAGATCGATGACCGGGGGCTTGGCACGGTGAGCAAGCAGAACTCCGCGGAGAACAACGAGCGGGCGCTGGAGATCCTGAAGCGGGAAGGGGTCGGGGTGACGGCGTCGTTCATAGTGGACCCCGACTGGGGGAGCGGGGAGTTCGACGCGCTGCGAGGCTACATCGCCTCGCACGGGCTGGAGACCCCCACCTTCTCGGTGCTGACGCCGCTACCCGGCACGGTGCTCCACCGGCAGATGAAGGAGAGAATCAGGGTAGAGGCGCCGGAGCTGTACGACCTCCTCCACGCGGTGGTGCCGACGCGGCTGCCCCTGGCCGAGTTCTACGCCCAATTCGCGGAGCTGTACCGGACGAGCTACCCGACTCAGCGGCTATGGTCCGAGGGACCGAGGCTCCTGTGGCGGGGGCTGTCGCGGGGGAACCTGGGGCACCTCCAGAGGCTCGCGGAGGCCGCCAGGAAGATGGGCGAACCCGAGTCCTACCTTCAGGGGCATCAACGATGGGACTCGGAGCCCTCCCCGACGCGCGTCACCGCCGGTTTGCAGGGGGCGGTCGGCGGGGCGTGAAGGGAAAGATGGGTGAGGGAATGGCAGCGGCGATGCCCTGGCCGGGTGCCACGGCACCCTTCCCGGGGCTCGAGGATGGTGTTCGGCAAATGGAGCCGCAGAACGCGTCGGCGCCCGAGCCACCTGCCTTCCGCCTGGAGCGGTCGGCGATACTGGACCTGGATTCGGCCCTCAAGGAGGAGTGGCTGGTCACCAATGGCCTGGGGGACTACGCTGCCGGCACCGCCCTGGGAGTAGAGACCAGGTGCTACCAGGGGCTGCTCGTCTCAGAAGCCGGATCCCCGTCCGCTCCGATGTTGCTGCTCGCCCGCCTTCACGAGACCGTCGAGACGGGCGGGGACAGCTACGAGCTGCACACCTGCGAGTACCACGACGGCACCATCCACCCACCCGGGTACATCTTCCTCCAGGAGTTTCGGTTGGAGAGGGGCCTGCCGGTGTGGCGGTACCAGTGCCGGGACGTGGAGATCGAGAAGACGCTCTGGATGGAGCACGGCCGGAGCGCCGTCTTCGTCAGATATCGGCTCCTGGCGGCTGATAACCCCGTCTGGCTGAGGCTGGAGCCCTTTGCCGCTCATCGTGACCCCCTGGGACACACCCGGGGCCACCACGGCTGGCGGTTCGGCGTCGAGATTACCGCCGATGTCTGCAGGGTGGAAGCGTTTGCCGGGGCCACGCCCCTCTGGTTGAGGCTGGCGGGCGGGCACTTCACCGAGACAGGGCTCTGGTACTGGCGCTTTCTGCATCGCCACGAGGCGGGGTACGACCGGCTTGAAGATCTGTATACGCCCGTGGTGGGCGGGATCTCCCTGGCGGAGGGGCAGTCGGCGACGCTGGTGGCCAGCGCCCGGCGGGAGGATCTGGAGATCGACCCGAGGGTCAGCTACGAGCACGAGGCTGCGAGGCGAGCCCGTTCGGGCGACACAGGCCGGCTTCGCTGGCCACCTGCCATCGACGGGAACCGGAGGACGTGAGCCCCACGGTTCGCAGTCAAGCGGACTGTGCGCAAATTGACAGAACTAGTTTTATAGTGCTATTGTAGCGACTCAATCCAAACGCCCGCCGGAAGCGGGCGGCAACGAGGTGAAAATCATGGCGGCTCAGGTGACTCAGAAGACAGTTCCGCCGGCCGCGCCGGGCATGGCGCTGCACTCCTTCCATCCAGGCTGGTTCGGCGCCGTGATGGGGACGGCCATCGTCGGCGTGGCGGCGTTCATGAACCCCGGCAGCATCCCAGCGCTCAGGGCGCCGCTCAGCGTCCTCGGCATCGCCTGGGTGGCCCTGGCGTGGGTGGTTGCCGTAATCATCGGAGTGCCCTACTTCCTTCGGTGGGTGCGCCACCCCGACGCGGCCACGAAGGACCTGCGCCACCCGGTGATGGGGTCGATGTACGCCACCTTCCCGGCGGCTGTGGTGGTGCTGGCTACGGCGACCGCGGCAGTGGCCCCGGCGGTCCTGCCGCCAGGAACTGTCTTCTGGATAGTGGCGGTGCTGGCGGTGGCCGGAAGCATCTTGGCATTCGCCGCCAGCGTGGCCCTGGCGTACTTCCTCTTCGTGACGCCCAACGTCGGCGTGGAGGCCGCTAATGGCGGCTGGTTCATCGCTCCCGTGACGAACATCATAGTCCCCATGGTCCTCGTGCCGCTCGTGCCCGGGGTGAGCCCCGAGACGGGGCGCTTCCTCCTACTCATGAGCTACGCCTACTGGGGCATGGGGTTCTTCCTGTTCCTGATGGTGGCGTCGCTGCTGTACGACCGGCTGGTGTACCATCCGTTGCCAGCCGCACCCCTCGCGCCGTCCTTGTGGATCGTGCTGGGGGGCATCGGCGTGGGCGGCATCGCGCTGGTTCGAATGGCGCAGGGCGGTGGCCAAATCTGGGGAGACGCGAGCGCTTTGGTAGGCCAGCTTTCGGCGGTTGGAGCCGCGGTGCTGTGGGGCTTCGGGCTGTGGTGGCTGGCGGCGGCGATTCTGCTGCTGGGGCGCTACCTGGTGAGAGGGGGCCTGCCCTACGGGATCGGCTGGTGGGCCTTCACCTTTCCCGTGGGGGCCTATACGGTTGACACACTTACCCTGGGGCGAGTTTTCAGTGTGGGTGCCATCGAGTGGCTGGGGGTCCTGCTGTTCCTGCTGCTGGCGGTTTTCTGGCTCGTGGTCACCGTGCGGACGCTGATCGGGATGCGCACCGGCGAGGCGTGGAGGCGCTAAGGGCGTCGTTCCTTAAGTAGTAGGCTATGCGGGCAATGTTCCGATCCAGTCATCCTCGCGGAAGCGGGGATCCAGGGCCTGCGGGAAAACCGAGGCCGTGTGGATGCCCGCTTTCGCGGGCATGACGACACATAGGGTATTTCAAGAACGACGCCCTACGCAGCAGGTCCGCGAGGAGATTTGCAGATGGCGAGAGTGTTGCCTGTCAACGTGAAGTGCACCGCTGAGGAGTGCGAGCGGACCGTTGGTATGGCCCGGAACCTCCACCCGATTCTTGGCGAGCCGCGGGCCATCTCGGACCGCGCGCGGGTCTTTCAGGCGCTGGGCAACGAGACGCGCCTCCAGATCCTGGGGCTCCTCTTCGTGCGGGACATGTGCGCCTGCAATCTGGCGGGGGCGCTGGGTACTGCCGGCTCGACCCTTGCGCATCACCTGAGGATGCTGGAGGATGCGGGGCTCGTCTCAGCCAGGCAGGAGGGCAAGTTCACGATCTATGCTCTCAACGAGTCACCGCTTCGGCAGCACAGTGCCCTGGACGCCGCTGATTCCTCTTGGGAAGAGTATCGCGGATAACCCAACCCGCGCGGGCAGAACCTGAGCACAGAAGTTGCAGATCACGATGTCGCGCCCTCCGGACCATGCCGGCTCTTGTGCGGTCGTCCGACAGGTCGGATACGTGTTGTTGGAGGGTTAGCTCAACTCGCCGGAGGACACGCGACATGACTTACCTGCCCGATGTTTACAAACAGTTCAACCAGAATCACCCCGACGTCGCCAAACTGTTCGATGAGCTCGCCGAAAAGTGCCACGAAGGCGGTCCGCTGGATGACCGGACTCGGCGGCTGGTGAAGCTCGGGATAGCGGTTGGCTTGAACGCCGAGGGCGCTGTTCGCTCCCATACGCGCCGGGCCCTGGAAGCCGGCATCCCCGCCGCGGAGATCGAGCACGTGATCCTGCTGTCCCTCACGACGGCGGGATTCCCCACAATGATCGCGGCCTACAAGTGGGCACACGAGGTGATCGCCGCGGCTGCAACCGGGGAGCCGGTTTAGGGGACGCCCAGGTCGCCACCGGTTAGGACGGGCCGGCATCGCCGTTCACATCTGGTTGCGAGCCATTCGCCTCGTGCCGCGTGCGCAGCCCGTCGAGGAAGATGCCGACCAACTCCTCGGCGAGCTCCTCGTGGGATGCCGCCTCTCCGTTGGGGAAGTCCATCATCTCATTGAACACGAAGGCGGTGATGGTGGCCCCGGCGATGGCCGGGAGCAGGACGCGCGGGTTGAACGGACGGAGCTCTCCTGTCGCGAGGGCTCGCTGTGCCAGGGGCACCAGAGAGGCCACGAGATGGACGGTCACCTCGTTGAGATAGCCTGTGCGGAGATCCTCGTCGTTGATCAGCTCCGGCACCACCGCTTTAAGCAGCTGCTGGTTTCGCTCCAACATGCCGAGGCGATCGCGGAGAAAGGCCATGGCGAGGGAGGAAAGGTCAGCAGATTCCGGCTGGTCGTAGACCTGCGGGATGGACTCGGTGACGATCCGGTCGATGATGGCGAGCAACAGATCTCGCTTGCTCCCGAAATAGTGGTAGATCAGGCCCTCGGACAGCCCCGCCTCGTCGGCGATCTGCTTGGTTCGGGCCTGATGGTACCCGCGCCGGGCGAATACGGCCGTCGCGGCCTCGAGGATCTCGGCGCGTCGCTCCTCAGCGCGTTCGGTGTCGTATCGAGCTCTCCCTGTGGCTATGGTCACGACCGCTGCACCTCCGTTTGGCAACTATGCCTACGTGCACATGGTACCGCATCGCGATCAGTAGTCAATACCTAATGTGAGCGCTCACTCAATATATGCTCGTTTC
>JAJYKO010000079.1 GCA_021788565.1 Chloroflexota bacterium | reverse complement strand
ATCTCCAAACCGAGCCCTTTCCAGATGTCCCCGTGGACGTGGTGGCCAAGCTCGTGGGCCACTACTGTCTCCACTTCATCGGCGCTGAACTGCTGGAGCATCGTATCCCCCAGCAGCACCTGCCGCGTCCGGCCTATCCCCGTGAGGGCCGCGTTGGCTGCCACTGTCCGGCGACTCATGTCGATGGTATAGATCTGAGATATGTGCGCCCCAGCCTTCGCCGCCAGCGCTCGAATCCTCTCCGCCAGATCCTCATCCTGCACCGGCGTGCGTTTGTAGAAGATGGGGAGGAGAAGGATCGGAGCCACGTAAGTGAGCAGCAGTGCTATGGCACTGAGGGCGATGGCCAGGATCCACCACCACCTGCCCGAGAAAGCAGGTACCAGCAGATAGAAGGCCGTCATTCCGGCCACGAAGAAGACGGTTCCGATGGCGGTGGACTTCACCCAGTCCGATACCCACCCGGATCGCTTCTGACGGGAAAGGCCGAATCGGTGCTGCAGGATGAACCCGCCATAGTAGGAGAAGGGGAGGAATATGATGGCCGTGATGGCCTCATAGACAAGCAGGAACAACACGACCTCCGCGGGCCGTATACCGGAGAGCGGCCCCAAGAGTCTCTCGATGCCTGCCGATCCCCCGAAATACCAGAACAGCACGGGAAATAGCAGGCTGATTACCGTCTGCACTCCGTACAGCTTCAGCCGCGCTAGGGCAAAAATCCGGGCTCTCTCCTGCCAGTCGCCTTCAGCGGGCATCTCGGATACCACCATGAGCACCCCTCAGATCGAATAGTCTCCGCTGCACTTGGATGCAGGAAGCCTGCCCAACTGCACCCCGCCAGCCTAACCTTTCAATTCGTTCATTAAGATCCTGTAATCAAGGATCAGTGGAGCTTCCGATCTGGGTCCTCCGCACTGCTGCGAGGCCGACTTTCCCGCAAGCAGGCTTTGATATCTACAGTCGAAAAGCTGGCAAGCAATGTGCGTGCGCCCGACCACGCGCATATCTGCAAAGGCGCAAAACTGTCTGGCCAGCAGTAGCAAGCGAGAAACCAGAAAAGGAGCATAGAGTATCGTATGAAAAAGCTAGTGCTGAGCGCGAACATGGCGATAGTCGGTGTCTTTCTCATGGTCGGCATGGCGTTCGCGCAAACGGTCCCGGGTGCCCCGGCCACGGGCATGAGCGCCCCCGCTTCGGGGGGTTCGCCTGTTACCGTGATAGCGGGGGATTCCGGCTCTGCCGATGTAGGGGGTTGGGCCCCCGGGTTTGTTCAGAGCCTGTACTCGAACTGGAGCAAGGCGTACGGATGGACGCCAACTCAGCCCATCGCCATCCACCTATATGAAGGCGGTCATGACTTCGCTTACGGCGTCTCCGCTTTGAATGGCTCCCCTCTGACCAGCACCGAGTTGAGTAGTCTCGCCGCGTCAGGGATTAGCGGCATCACTGTTTCCACGCCGAGGGGCATGGCCATAGCATTCAACCTGGCGGCCAGCGACTTCGGGAGCCCGATCGGCGGGGCCTACTGGATGACCCAGGCCAAGGGAGCCCTGGCGGAGCAACTGGCGATGGTGATGCTGCAGGACACGGCTGGCACGGGCGGCTCTCCGTGGCTCCGCCAAGGGCTGGCAGACTATCTGGCTAACACGGCAGTGCCCGGGATCCAAAGCGTGTTCACTAGGTCCCAGGCGTACAACATGGCCGTCGGCCAGAAATTGGCTCCTGATGTGCTCTCCATTAACCAGGACTGGACGAGCCTCACCAGCGGAACCCCCACGACCAGCATAACGGCTCCCACGGCGATTGAGTTGCGGGACGCAGCCTTCTGGGAAGCCGATCAGACGGTTGGATACCTGGTCAGCAGGGTAGGCGCGCCCAAGGTGGTCGACATGCTGAAGATGGCATCCTCCGGTCAGAACTTCGAGACGGTGCTTCAGTCTACTACCGGACTCACACTGAATGCCCTGAACAGTGCGATGCCGACGTTCCAGGGAATGGGCATGATGACGACAGCCGGTGCGGGCGGAATGTAACCCCAAGCAACGGCGGCAGTGAACGGCAGGAACGAGGGGAGGAGCGACGGTGTTTCGCTCTCCCTCTTGTTCCTCCACGCCGCAATACCGCGCCCCGTGAACCCCAGATGCCTCTCTGACGGCCTCCTCGAACAAGCAGTAGGGGATCCTGGCACGCAGCGTGCGCCTCAGAAGGGCACTTCATGATCGAACAAGGATGTCAACTCGTGCGCAGCAGCAATCGCCAGGACGGCGAGCCAGATGTGCAGGCCTCGAGCGTGCGGCCAGCAAGACAGCTAGAAGAACGCTCTTCGGTTGTCGTTCCGCTGTTTCCCGAACTACAAAAAGCCGAGAATCCCACTGAATCGAATAGGACAGCTATCTGGCAGAGGCCCGCGGTCCTGGCCATATCGGTTGCCCTGCTGTTTGCCCTGGCGGCCAGGCTCCCCTACTTCGTTTCGTCGAGTTTCCCCCTGAACGACGGCGGGATGTTCTACGCGATGTCGAAGGACCTGCTGAATGCCCACTTCGCCCTGCCCAGGTTCACTTCCTACAATTTTGAGGCTATTCCGTTCGCCTACCCACCGTTGTCGTTCTATCTGGTCGCCATCATCAACTGGACTACCGGCCTGCCGCTGATCACGCTGGTGCGGTATCTGCCCCTGGTCGCAAACCTGGGCGCCGTGATAGCAGTCTTCTTCCTGGCCAGGTCGCTGCTCGGAACCGGCCTGGCATCCCTGATCGCCCCAACGATCTTCGCCCTTATCCCGCGCGGTTACGAATGGTTGATCATGGGAGGAGGGCTCACACGTTCAGTCGGGTTTCTCTGTGCCCTCATCTCGCTCGCCATTGCCGCGGACATGTTCAAACGACCTTCATTTCGTCGAGCGCTGCTGTGCGGCGTCTTCGCGGCCGCCGCCCTGGGCGCTCACCTGGAGGAGGGGGTCTTCGTTCTCTTTAGCCTGGTCTTGATGTCCATCTTCTGGGGCAAGAGGCTCCGCGCGGTGGCACTGGTATACGCGGTAGCCGTACCGGTGGTGGTCCTCACTGCCCCATGGTGGATCACCGTCATCAACCTCAGCGGTCTGGGTCCATTCGATGCCGCCAGGCTTACTAACGGCTGGAGTACGGTCCAAAGCGATCTCGCGGTCTTCCAGGGCAACATGTTCCCGCCGGATCTCTTCCTGAAGGCTCTCGGCATCTCTGCGGTTATTGGCATCCTCGCATCCCTCTACCGCGGAGAACTTTTCCTGCCCTTATGGCTGCCCAGCGTTTATATCTGGCTCCCCCGCAGTTCCTCCACCGAGGCTTCTGCTCCAATGGCTTTACTGGTAGCGGTAGCGCTCGGCACAGTGGTTTGGCCCGCCGTGACCTGGGCACTAGACAAAGCGCGGGGGTTGAACCGCTCGACCGGGGCCGGCGCCGTCGCGCTGCGGCTGCCCACATCCCCGCTCTCGTGGGCTGTGGACGGCCTGGGCGTGTTGTTACTGATGGGAGCCGTTTACCTGTATTCCCCGACCTCCCACGCCAACCCATATGTGCTGGACAGCCTGCCTCCGGCCGACCGTCAGGCAATGCAGTGGATTTCGGATAACACACCGCGCTCGGCACAGTTCCTGGTGCTGTCGACGACGTGGGCATGGCAGAACGACTCTGTCGGCGAGTGGTTCCCGGCGGTCGCGGGCCGAAAGAGCGTCCTAACCGTGCAAGGTTCCGAGTGGTTGCCGACCCAGCTGTTCACGCGCAAGATGAATCTGTTCTATCAGGCGCGCCATCTAACCTTGACAGGGAAGGGCATCGATACCCTGGACTCCTGGGCGCGCGACCACGGGATATCCTACTCCTACATATTCATCTCGAAGGATGTGCTGGGTCCCGTCGACTGGAGCACCGTCATCGCATCGGCCAAAAAGTCGCCGAACTATCGCGTGCTCATCGACAATGCATCCGTGGTGCTGCTGCAACGGAAGGAACCGATCAAGCCGCTCTGGGCGCCGCCGGGCCAGGTGCTCGAGACCACCGACGGTCAGACGTTGGCGGATCAGCCACAACAGATCCAGAAGCAGTACGAGGCCGCCTACGGTCAGTACGCCGCCTGGACATGGGTCGAGCAGCGCCAGCAGTCAATAGGGGTACCAACCTCAATTTGCAGCCGGCTGAGCCAACTGGGGATAGGTCAGCTTGGGCCGGTCATCTGGGCCTGCCGAGACGATCAGTCCAGCGTGTCAGCCTCGGCGGCATCTTACGCGGCGCAGGTCTCCGCGCAAAACACTGGCCAGTGAAAGCCGACAGGCGTTGTAGGGGCGGCTCGAGAGCCGCCCCTACTTTGAGTATACAGTTGTCACGTATTCGACACTCGTTCATGGTGCGCCCGAAGACCATGTGAGCCCACCTGCTGCTTGGCCATCTCCGAGGTGGTCGGTGCACTGCCCTTTGTCCCAATCGGTCGAGGAATATGCCCCCTCATTCCACGACTGAAGCACCCCCGTGAGGTCCGCCCGAGCGAGATGACAATCAAGGCGGTTGCTACCTGGCGGATGTCCACCCTTTCTCCTTCCTCAGTCTCTCCTCTTCTCGATTCCCCACAATAGCAATGAGCAACCCCTGACCGTCCGCTTCTGTTGTTTCCGCTTCTTGACACTCCCATCGGGTGGATTTAACATTCACGTAGTGGTCGGATTGGCATTAGTCTCCGGCACCTAGAGGAAAACTTCGGAACCGTATGGAAGCTGACAGTAGCAGCGGAGAACGTAGTCGCTGGTCCAACCGAATATTCCGAGGTGACAGTTCCCTCACTGGCAGGGAGGTAGCCGCCATGTAGCGTTTGTCGGCCCCCGCATCCGGGCGGCTGAGAACGGCCGAGAGCGGCTGCCGCGTGGGGAGTGCCACCTCTTGTCGCGAAAGGAGGTGGCTTTTCTATGCTCCTCTTCAGCCAAATCCTGGGTCGCCCCGTGGTTGACGCCAAGGGAATAGCTCTGGGCAAGCTCAAGGACCTGATCGCCTCCGGCGGACGCTACCCAATCATCAAGGCGCTTGTCGTGGATGGGCCCAACCGCCAGCGTTTGGTGGTGGCGTGGGGACAGATCGCCGACATCCAGAGCAAAGTTGAACTCAAGGTCGCCAGGCGGCAGATCGTTCCGTACGAGTCTGAGCCCGGCGACATTTTGCTCTCTGAGCAGGTACTCGATCGTCAGCTCACCGACCTCCACGGGTTGAAGGTAGGCCGGGTCAACGACGTCCAACTCGCCAAGCCCAACGGCCACTACCGAGTGCTGGCGATAGACCCGAGCGCCAGGGGACTGCTCCGCCGCCTCGGCGTAGACAGGGCGGTGAGCCTGGTGGGGATCCGTCCTCAGGACCAACTCATTCCGTGGGAGAAGGTTCAGCTTCTCCAGAATCCTTCTCCCACCTTGCAGATCACGGTGCCCAGCAGCACCATCCCCCGCATCCACCCCTCGGACCTGGCGGACATAGTGGAACAGCTCTCGGTGAGCGAGAGCGCCGACCTGATCGAGGCCATGGACGACGAGACCGCCGCCGACACGCTGGAGGAGGTCTCCTCCCGCCGTCAGATCCAGATCCTTCGCGACATGGACAGCGCCAGGGCCGCGGACATCCTCGAAGAGATGGGGCCCGACGAGGCGGCCGACGTGCTGGGAGACATGCCCGCCAAGAAGGCTGCCGAGCTCCTCTCGCTAATGGACGCAGACGAGTCTCAGGACGTTAGGGAGCTACTCGCATACCCCGAGGACACGGCCGGCGGCATCATGACCACCGAATACGTCAGCCTCCCCGAGTCGTTGACTGTGCAGGAAGCTACCGAGAGGCTGAGAGAGGCTGCGCGGGAGGTCGACTATGTCTACTCTCTGTACATCGTGGACAGTCCCGAAGAGGAGCATCTCATCGGGACCCTCACGCTACGAGATCTGATCATTGCCGCGCCAAGCCAAACGCTTGCCGAGGTGGTGAACCGATCGCCGGTCACCGTACGAGTAACCGACCAGCAGGAAATGGTCGCAAAGTTAATCGCCAAGTACAACCTGCTGGCGGTCCCTGTGGTGGATGATTTCAATCGACTTCAGGGCGTGGTCACGGTCGACGATGCCATGGACATCCTGCTCCCCGTCGCCTACAGGAAGCGATTGCCCAGGATGTTCTCCCACGTGGTATCTGGGAGCAGCACGGCTTCGGCTAGGTAGCGGCGAGGCTAGCCAGCGATGACCGCGCGTGCAAATGAGACAACCAGATCATCTGGAGCCGAAAAGCCCCGCCCCCCGGGGGTGCAGCGCCGTGGACTCTTCGGCCGCATGCCCTCCTGGCGGGCCAGGCTGCTGCTGGCGCTGGGCGTCATCGGACCAGGCATCATCACCGCCAATGCCGACAACGACGCCGGAGGAATCAGCACCTACTCAGTGGCGGGTGCCTCCTATGGCTACTCGCTCCTCTGGATGCTTGTGCTGATCACCTTCAGCCTGGCGGTTACCCAGGAGATGGGCGCCCGCACGGGGGCTGCCACGGGAAAAGGGCTGGCAGCCCTCATACGGGAGCGCTATGGCGTCCGGTGGACGCTCTTCGCGATGCTCTGCACCCTGGCGGCCAACCTCGCCACGACGGTTGCGGAGTTCGCGGGAGTTGCGGCAGCGGGCGAGCTTTTCGGCGTCCCCCGCTGGGTGTCCGTGCCGCTAGCGGCGATCCTCGTGTGGGCGCTTGTGGTGCGAGGCTCCTTCCGATCCGTCGAGAAGGTGTTCCTCGTGCTCTCCGCGGTCTACATCGCCTATCCCCTCTCGGGCATCGTCGTCGGGGCACCGTGGGGAGAAGTGCTGCGTCAGACAGTCACGCCCACCTTCCAGATGAACTCTGGCTACATCCTGGTCTTCATCGCGACTGTAGGCACCACCATCACCCCGTGGGGACAGTTCTTCATTCAAGCCTACGTTGTAGACAAAGGAATCGGCCCACGGGAATATCCAGCCACCAGGGTCGACGTGCTCGTGGGCGCTTTCATCACGGACATCGTGTCCTTCTTCATCATCGTGGCGACCGGCAGCACCCTCTTCGTCCGCGGCATCCAGATCGACAGTGCCGCTCAAGCCGCCATCGCCCTGGAGCCCCTGGCCGGCCCCCTCGCGAAGGAGCTCTTCGGTCTCGGCCTTGCCAACGCCTCGCTGCTGGCCGCCTCAATCCTTCCACTGGCGACCGCCTACACTATCTGCGAGGCTTTCGGATGGGAGATGGGCGTAAATCGTTCATGGAGCGAGGCTCCGGCCTTCCACTTTCTCTACGCCTTCTCCGTCGCCTTCGGCGCGCTCGTGGCTCTGATACCCGGACTGCCCCTCCTGGCAGTGATGCTGTTCTCCCAAGACGTTAACGGCACCCTTCTGGCGGTGGTGCTGGTGTTCGCCATTCGAATAGCCAGCGATCGTCGCATCATGGGGCGGTACGCCAACGGCCGCTTCGGGAACACGGTGGCCTGGGCAACCACCATCGCCCTGATTGTGCTCACCGTCTTGCTGATCGCCTCGTCTTTAGCCCCAGCCCTGGGCATCAACCTTGGGTGACGGGGTGAAGTGGTGAGTCGGCAATGGGGAGAATGGGCGAGAAGCCAGAGGGCTACACCGTCGATCCCGACGCCAGAAGAGGTCGCTTGGCCGGGATGCCCGGACGGCGCGGGTAGCACTCCGGAGTCGGCGCTACCTTCTCTATCACGACCACCATGCGACCTTCGTCCAGTAATGACAGGTCAACAGGCAACTCTCCCGTAAGCCGGCCGCCCAGACGCTGCACCGCGAACCGGCTGTCTTCGATCTCCTGGGACATGTGCTCGCCCTTCTTGAGTGCGATCGACCTCGCGCCGATCCGGCAGAACGGAAGGGTCAGTTCCGCCACCACGGCGAGTTTGGAGAGGGCACGGGTGACCACCACGTCGTACCGCTCGCGATGCCCGGGGTCGCGAGCCAACTCCTCAGCCCTGCCCGTGATGACCGCCGTATCCTTCAGCTCAAGCAGCTCCACCAGGTGCGTCAGAAAGGCCGTCTTCTTGGCAATGGACTCCAGGAGGGTCAGCTTCATTTTGGGCAGGAAGATTTTCAGGGGGACGCCTGGAAAGCCAGCGCCGGTGCCGATGTCGAGGCAGGAGAGGTCCTGGCCGCCTTCCAATCGCTCCACCATCTCCGGCAGGAGGTTTGATGGAGCGCTGGTCGCCGGCTGGTGGTTAGGGAAGCCCAGCAGGCAGGTTAACGAATCGAGGAAATGCTTTGTTTGGATGGCATCTGGGGTGGCAATGGCCGTAAGATTGGCTCGCTGATTCCATTTCATCAGCTCGTTCATGTAGAGCGAGAAGGCGGACAGCTGCTTCCGGGTCAGTCCGATCCCTAACTCGCTGGCCCCGGCCTGCAACAATTTCAGATCTGCCACTGCCTCGAAATCCCATCCTTTCACTCCGTTGGCGCCGGGCTACGACGCAACCTGCCGATTTATCTGGCGCGGTAACTGCCTTGGGTCTATAATCCAAGATATAGTCTTAACAGCAAGTACCTTCGCGGAGGACGTAAGTTATGCCCGACTCTGCAAGAGAGCATTCTAGTGTTAGCTCTCAGCCTCAGTCAAACCTCACGATCGGTCAGGCCGTCTCCGGATATCTGTCCGGACTAGCTCTAGAGGAGCGAACGGCCGCCGCTGGTGTCCTGAACAACTTTGCACGATGGTTTAGCGTCCAGCGCAACATTCGCTCCATGACCCCGCCCGAACTGGAACGCTACCAGGAGCAGCTCGCGGCCGAGGCGCGAACCGATCTCCCCCAGCGGTTGGAGGCGCTTCGGGCGTTCCTCACGGAGGCAAAGCGCCAGAAGTGGACCGACACGAACCTCGCGGTGGAGATCAAGCTGAAGAAGAGCAAGACTTCCACCAAGAGCACCAGGGCATCCAAGACGACCAATGGGAGCGCTCCCACGGATAACTCGAACGGCAACGGCATCCGGATGACCCGAGAGGGCCGCGACAAGCTGGCCGAGGAATTGGAGCACCTGGAGACCGTGGTGCGCCCGGAGATCTCTCACGACCTGAAGGTCGCGGCAGCAGACAAGGACTTCAGGGAAAACGCGCCATACGACGTCGCCAAGCAACACCAGGGTGAGGTAGAAGCCCGCATCCGCGAGCTAAAGCGTATCCTTGAGACGGGCGAGGTCGTGGATGTGGTGCGCTCCCACGTGATCGACCTGGGGAGCAAAGTGACCCTGCGAGACCTGACCGAGGATGAGAATATCGTCTACACCCTGGTTGGTCCAGGCGAGATCGACCCAAGGCACGGGAAAATCTCCATCCAGTCGCCAGTTGGCAGAGCCCTGAGTGGTAGAGTTGTCGGGGATGAGGTGATGGTGGAAGTTCCCGCTGGTACGCTCCGGCTTCGCGTGGAGAAGGTGGAGATGAGGTAGACGCCTCCGGAGTGATCGTGGACGCCTCGAGCAAGCAGAACTCGAAAGCCCGCTTCTGCATAAGGTGCGGCAGCCTGCTGACCTCTCGCCAGGATGGCGAGCAGGCACGGCAGGTGTGCCCAACCTGCGGGTGGGTCTACTATCCCAAGCCAAGCCCTGCCTCTGCCGTGGCCCTTGTGCATGATGGGCAGGTGCTCATGGTTCGCAGGAAGTTCGAGCCTTTCGCGGGCCAGTGGACGCTGCCGTCCGGCTTCATGGAGTACGGCGAGGACCCGGAGCAGACCGCCGTCCGCGAGCTTCGGGAGGAGCTCGCCGTAGAGGTGGAGCTGACAGGCCTGGTGGACGTCCTCATGGAGAGAGGCGATCCCCGCGGGCCGTGCCTGCTGGTCGTGTACACGGGGCGCATCGCGCATGGCGAGCCGACCGCCGGCGACGACGCGTCGGAAGTCCGGGCTTTCCCTCTGAACAACCTCCCCGAGCAGATCGCCTTCAAGGCCCACCGCGAAGCCCTTGAGAAGCTCAGGGCCGAGGGTGCTCAACCACTCAGAACCCCTCCAAGAACTCACCACTAACTGGTGCATCCACCAAATCGGGATCACGCTTGTAGCCGCGGCCTTCAGGCTGCGTGTCCTCCTCGGCCAGGTGGATGCTCCGACGAGGCCACGCGCTGATGTGGTCATGCCCGCGCGGGCGGGCATCCAGCGGTCACCTCGCCGTCAAACCCGTGTGCCTGGGTCCCCGCTTTCGCGGGGATGACGGGAGAGGTCCCGTGTTCGATCGGACTTGAGGAGCGGTGCGCTGAGTCACAGAGTTACACATACCCATATCGGAGCACCCGATAAAGGAAACAGCCTGGGTGGTGGACTGCCTACGCCGTTGTCCGCAACGTGAGACCATCATAGGCAAGCTCCACGCCCGGGGGGAGCACCGCGTTGGTGGCTGTGTACTCCAGATCGTGAGTGGTGTGAGTCAGATAGCACCGAGCGGGACGAAGCCGCTCTACCACCTCCAGCGCCTGCGCAACGTTGAAGTGGGTGGGATGGGGTTTCCATCGCAGTGCATCCAGCACCAGCAGGTCCAGGCCCCTCAGCAACTCCATCGAGCTCTCTGGGATCCTGTTGCAATCGGTCACGTAGGCAGCGTTGCCGAACCTGAAACCCAGCACTGCCAGGCTACCGTGGAACACGGGCACCGGCTGTATCTCGAGGCCGAAGAGAGTCAGCGGAGAATCGTCGATGGGGATCAGGTCTAATCGGGGCTTTCCACCCCCCCACGGCGTCGGCTCGAAGACGTAGTCGAAGCGCCTCTGAATATCCTCAAGGCAGCCCGGATTGCCGTAACATGGCAGTGGCTGCCCTTGAAGTTCGCTGAAGACCCGCACATCGTCCAGGCCCCCGATATGGTCGGCATGGGAGTGGGTGAACAACACGGCATCCAGCCGCTCCAGTCCCGCCCGGATACCCTGGAGGCGGAACTCCGTGGCGGTGTCGATGAGGATGGCCCGGTCGTCGAATCGCAGCAGCACCGAGCAGCGGAATCGGTGATTCCGCGGGTCCGGCGACGTGCAGACAGGGCAGTGGCACGTGAGTACGGGCACCCCATGAGAGGTGCCCGTGCCCAGCAGAGTGAAATTTACGTCCATCCTCTAATCCACCAGTGCTTTTATCAGGGTGATCGCCCGACTAAAGGCCTCGTGAGCGGCCGATCGGCCGATCCCCATCGTCTTCCCCACCTCTGCAAAAGGAAGGCCATCGAACAGATGCAGCCGCACCACCTGCTGGTACGCGTCCGGAATCTCTCGCAGCAACTCGTCGCACACCAGCACGTCGTCCCAGTCGCGCCCGTCGAGACCCGGAGTGCCGGCGATGAGCTCCATCAGCCGGTCGTGAGGAGCGCTGAGTACATGAAATCGCGCCGACCGCCGAGTGGGCGTCTGCGAGCGCAGGTAGTGGTCGATGCGCCACGGAAATGAACGAAGGAAGTAGAGCACAAAGTTGTCGCGCCGCTCGGGTTCCCAATCCAGGACAGCCTCGGCCAGCACGACGTATGCCTGCTGATACATATCCTCCGGATCGATTCCGGGTGGTAACGAGCGAAGTCCAGCGGCATACGGCCCGAGCGTGCTGCGGATGAATGGCTCCAGCTCCGCGTACAGATCGCCCAGCACCGACCTCTCCCCAAGGCGGTATCGCGCTGCCAGGGAGGATATCCGCATCTCTCCCTCCAGGTCAACCTGCCTGGTATTGCCCCTCCCTTCCTCCTCACGGCACTCCATTCTCATCCCCCGCGCAGATGGTAGACCACCATCCCCACCAGAGTGCTCACGAAGGTGCCTGCCACGGCCAGCAGAACCGCGTTCAGCTTGGCCTCAACCCTCTCGTAGCCCCGAGCCACCTCCTCCAGGTGGGCGTTGCTGACACGGCCGTACGCGCATCCCCTGTCGTCCAGCCGGCTCGCCAGCACGCGCACGTCGCCACCGGCATCCTTGCCGCCTTCGGCTG
>JAJYKO010000078.1 GCA_021788565.1 Chloroflexota bacterium | reverse complement strand
CCGCAAAATCAGCCCTGCCGCCACCATCGGTACCACGAACACCGAGAGGAAGATCAGCCCGAGCACGAAGCCGCCCGGCTCCAGAAGTCCGGCGGTGGCGTTGACCACCATCCATCCGATGCCAAGCAGCGCCAGGACGATTCCAACGGCCAGGACAGTAGTGCCGAGCAATCGACCGGAGTTGTAGCTCGCGTCCATCAGTTGAATCCTCCACTGCCGCCGCCGCCGCCTCCTCCTCCTCCTCCGCCGCCACCGCCACCGCTCCAGCCGCCGCCGCTACTGGTTGTGCTCATGCTGCGGGATGCGCTGTTCAGCATGTCGACGAGCCCGTCGCTCAGGCTCTGGAGGCTCAAAGCCCCGCCGTTGCTGAGGCCCTGAAGTCCACGCCCAGCCGTGGCGAGGTCGCCAACCGCACCGGTTCGTGAGGAGTCTCCCATGGAGTGGGCCATCGGACCTTGCTCCCAACCCGGTTGATGGCGGCTCTCATACCACCCCGGCGCGGGCGCGCCTGCGTCGGCAAACTTCTTAACCCACTCCTTCTCAGCTCCCAGGGCCACCGCATAGGGCAGATATGAGTCGAAGCGATCCAGTTGTGCACTCACCTCCTCCGCGGGCTGGTGCTGCTTGAGATAGCGGGCGAATGCCCTCCACTGGGCGGCGTCCAGAGCCCCTTTGGTGCTTCTTCTGGGCATCCCTGTGGCCGCGACCATCTGAACCGCGCCGAGCAGCCCCAGCGTCAGGAAAGGCGCCCAGCCCATCTCCAGCATGTCCATGAGATTGAAGGCGATCACGGAGATGCCGATTCCCACCCCCATAGCGATACCGCCGATGATCAGGTAGTGGTTGCGCACCTTCTTGGGATTGGCCTGAAACAATCCGGCTTCCACGACTTCCTTGTACAGTTGGTCCTGCACCTCGGGGACCGCCTTTAGAAACTTCGTCCTCAGATCATCGAACCGGATCGACTCGCCCTCGGCGAACAGGTTGCGGAACATCAGCCGCTCGTAACCCCGCAGATCGCCCGGTTCGCCGCGCAGCTTCTCTAGCCGGAACCCTCGCTTGTCCTTGCTGCCGGCGGGAGGGTCCTCCTCGACCATCCGGAGCAGCCCTCGCCTGGCCAGGTCGATCAGAGTGGCGACGACGTCCCGGACGTCGGCTCTCTCGTCTACCAGGGTGCCGGCGACCGCGGGAGGCAGGTCCCCCGGTGGCTCCGAGAGCAGTGGCGGCGCACCTCTCACAGCCGGGTCCCTGCCAAGGGAGTACCAGCGCATGACGATCCAGAGCGTGCCCAGCACCAGCATCAGCAGCGAAGCGAGGGCCAGGAAGACGTTCAGCGGCGGCCTGACGCTATTGTGGAACCAGTCCCCGAGGTCCTCCTTGGCCTGCCAGGCGGGGGAGTTGCCCGCGACCAGACCGTGCGGGAACTGTGCACGAACCTCCAGTCCCGTCTTAGCCGGCAGGTTCTGCGCATCGAAGACGACCGTGCGAGGATCGGTCAGCCTTCCCTGGACACCGAGTTGCTCCGGATACGAGGCTAGCTTCACTTTATCGGGAGGCAGGTCGGCGGGGAAGCGTACTGTTACCCGGGACGTGCCCACCGTGTAGGGCCGATCGGCGTAGATGGCCTTCCAGTACAGCTGGTCGCCACCCGAGTAGTAGCGAAGTCCCCCGACGACGCGGTACCGGACGGTGAAAGAGCGAGCAGCATTTGCCGTGGGGGGGAACCACCAGTCGACGTTCAGGTTACCGTCTTTGCGCTCTACCGCATAGGTGTTGGGGGTCTCCGGAGGCGCATGGCCAAGTTGTAGCGTGATGTGGGTGTTCTCCCCTTCTTGTTTCACCTGAAGCCCGGAGGTGCCTGCCTGCTCGTACTGCAGCCTCTGCTCCGAAACGGTGACGTCGGTGATCTGCTCCACGCGATCCATTGGGATGGCCCTGAACCCATGGTGAGCGGTCTGCGAGCCGAAGTAGATTGTCTGATTCTCCGCGACGATAAAATCGCCGTTCTGCTGCAGGGCGATCTCCACGTCGAAGCGCCGAAAATACGGGGTTTCTGGCGCGGCAGCGGCCGACGAGACGAGCGAGAGGGAGCACAGCAGCGCCAGAAGAATGATGGCCGAACTCGAAACCGTTCTCAGGCGAGTCCTCAACCTACTCCTCCCCATCGACGAATCTTCCGAGTCCCAGTGAGGTTCCTTGTGGTACAGCGACGAGGGTATCATAGCACGCCTCAGTACCGGAATGGTGGACAAGAGGACATGAGGAGATACATAAAGAAAGCCCGCCGGTAAGGTCCGGCGGGCTCGGGTTGAACGAGTGGATCTGAATCAGTGGCCTCGGTGCCCTGAGAACCCTACCAGAGTGTTGAGCCGGTCACCGTGTACACCTTCAACACGTCCATCTCGTTCGAGTCTATTGAGGTCAGACTGCTACTAGACCTGGCTAAGGATTCTCGATGTTTGCTTGAAGAATCCAGGCACTGGGTTGCCAATTCGGCCCCCTTATTCCGGTCGCAGGTATGGGAGTGCGACCGGTCGCTCTCGCAGGACCGGCCCCTCGGGTCCCCGCTCGAGCAGCTGGTTGACCAACCACCTAGCATCGTCGCGGTTCGGCCGGTCCTCGCGGAAGTGGCTCCCTCGGCTCTCATCCCGCCCCTGGGCAGAGCGCAGCACCATCTCCGCCACGTCGAACAGGTTCCGCGTGGCCAGCCCCGCTAGCTGGTCGTCCCCTGTACCCGGCTCCCTTTCTGACAGTGCCGATCGTAGCTCACCCAGCCTCGCCAGGCCCGCCGCCAGCGACGTAGCCGAGCGGACGGGGCCGGCGGTCTCCAAGACCACCGAGCGCAACCCCTCTCGAAGGTCCGTCGCCTCGGGCCAGCGCCAGGCCCCTATCGACTCCGGCTCAGGTAGCGCCCTCTTTCCCAGCCGCAAGGCCTCCTCGCCGGCTGCTCGACCGGCACGAGGCGCAAACACGATCACCTCCGGGAAAGCGTTGTGGGTGAGGCGGTTGGCGCCGTGACAGCCGCCGGCCGCTTCCCCGACGGCGAAGAGGCCTGGCAGGCTGGTCTCCCCCCTCTCGTCCACGTCGAAGCCCCCCATGAAGAAGTGAACCTCGGGCGCCACCTCCAGCAGATCGTGGACAGGATTGATCCCCGCATCCAGTACGGCTTCCCACAGGGCCGGCGACAACCTGCCCGCCTCCTCGCGGGGCACCTCCCTCAGGTCCAGGTACAGCCCGCCATGTGGCGTACCCCCGCCGTCCCTGATCTCTCGGTGAAAGAGCCTAATCAGGTCGAGCCGGAAGCCCAGCCCTCTAATCACCGGTGACCCCATCACCGCTAGCTGCTCCCCACTCCCGTTCAGCACCCTCGCCAGGGGGTGGGCCAGTAGCTCGTGGTTGACGTGGAAGCCCCGCAAGTCCTCGGGCCAGACGAGCCCAGCGGGGGTGAACTGGACGAACTCCATGTCTCGCAGGCGCGCCCCCGCCCGGTAGCCGGCCGCGTATCCGTCGCCGGTCATGAAGGCCGGGTTGCTGGTCACGGGGTACAGCCGTCCCAGGCCGCCGGTCGCCAGCACCACCGCCCGGGCGAGCACGTCCACCCGACGGCCGTCCTCCGCCACGCAGGCAGCCCCCACCGCCCGACCCTCGGCGACCAGCACCTCCGCCAGGGTGAGGCCCCGATGGGCCGTCACACCGCTCTCCCTGACCCGCTCGCCCAGCACCCTGCCTAGCTGGCCGGTCTGGGCCCCCGTCGTCATGACCGACCGAGGGTGGCTATGTCCCGGCGCCTGGCGCTGCCGGTAGCGCTCGCCCTCGTGCTCGAACTCGACCCCCAGGCTCTCGAGGACGCGGATACGATCCGGGGCCTCCTCCACCATCACTCGCACCAGGCGCTGATCGTTCAGAAACTCGCCGCCCACAAGGGTATCGCGCAGGTGCTCCATGGGGCTGTCAGAGGGGTCGCTGCGGCCGAAGGCGACCGCAAAGCCGCCACCGGCAACAGCCGTATTGCTTCGCGCGCCCCGAGCGGGGCCGCCCTTTAGCACCATAGCTGTCCTGGCGCCGGTTCGGGCGGCCTCCAGCGCCGCGAGGGACCCGCCGATCCCTCCCCCAACCACGAGTACGTCCGTGCTCAGCGTTTCCCTAGCTCCCATCTTGCCCCTTTCACTTTCCCTAGAGAGCTTCATCCCTAGAGAGTCTCTACCAGCCGCTTGCGAGAATCCACAACCACTTAGGAAATTACGAGGTACTTCTCGCTTCGTAGCGTTTGCTGGCATCTCTGCCACCTATTCTCGACAAGGGGGCTCTCGGCATCGATCTCAATCGATGCCAGCAAGTGTGCCGCGACCTGCCGAAGTGTGCCGAGCCGGACTTGTGGACATCTGCCCCTCCCCTTCGGGCTCCATCGCCAGCACCGCTACGCGACTAGGACGTTCCGCTCCGTCTCTGCATCGAACAGCTGCAACTCGTTCTTGGAAAAGCCGAGTCTCACCCTGTCCCCCATCTTGACTGGAACGTCCGCACCAAGCCTGGCGATGAACGTCTTGCCGTCCAGGGTCATGTAGGCGTATTGCTCGCTCCCCATGCTCTCCACCACGTCCACCGTCGCCGAGATCTCCCCTCGAGACTCGTCCTCCCCATGGCTCATCTGCCCCAGGTGCTCGGGCCTTACCCCCAGTTTCATCCGCTTGCCATTATAGGGGGCGGCTCGCTGGGCTAAGTCCCCCGACAACGTGACCCCGAATCCCTCGCTCTTCAGGTGAGCTTGCCCGTCCTGGGTCACCACTCCCACGTCGAAAAAGTTCATCGCGGGTGAGCCGATGAAACCGGCCACGAATATGTTGGCAGGGTGCTCGTAGATGTTGTGAGGGCTATCCAGCTGCTGCAGCACCCCGTCCCTCATCACCGCTATCCGGGTACCCATCGTCATCGCTTCCACCTGGTCGTGGGTCACGTAGATGATCGTCGTCTGCAGCCTCTGGTGCAGCTTGATCAGCTCCGCCCTCGTGGCCACCCTCAGCTTGGCATCCAGGTTGGACAGGGGCTCATCCATCAGGAACACCGCTGGCTCTCTGACTATCGCCCTGCCCAGCGCTACCCTCTGCCTCTGCCCACCGGAGAGCTGCTTCGGCTTCCTGTCAAGGAGCATCTCTATGCCCAGGATGCCCGCCGCCTCTTTGACCCGCCTGCCTATCTCCGCCTTAGGGATATGGCGCATCTTGAGCCCGAAAGCCATGTTGTCGTAGACGTTCATGTGGGGGTATAAGGCGTAGGACTGAAACACCATGGCGATGTCCCGGTCCTTGGGGGAGACGTCGTTGACCACCCTGTCCCCTATGGAGATGGTGCCCGAGGAGATCTCCTCCAGGCCCGCGATCATCCTAAGGCCCGTGGTCTTGCCGCATCCACTAGGACCCACCAGGACCAGGAACTCCTTGTCGCGTACCGAGATGGAGAGGTCGTTTACGGCGGTGACGCCGCCGAACTGCTTGGTGACGTGATCCAATACTACCTGTGCCATTGGGCGATTCCCCCTTATCCCTTGACTGCTCCGGCCGTCAGGCCTGAGACATAATTGTCCACGAAGAACGAATAGATCACCGCCACCGGCACTGAGCCAAGCAGGGCGGCCGCCATCAGCGATCCCCACTGGTACACGTCAGCCGTTATCAGATCGCTGACGGTTCCCACCGGTATCGTCTTCATCGCTCCGGTCCCCATGAAGATGAGCGCATACAGAAACTCATTCCACGAGAGCGTGAAGGAGAAGATGCCTGCCGACAGTATACCCGGGATAGCCAGCGGCAGGATTATCGAAACCATTGCCCGAAGTCGACTCGCCCCATCGATCATCGCGCACTCCTCCAACTCGTGGGGAATCGTGCGGAAGTACCCCATCAATATCCAACCTCCAAACGGGATCAGGAAGGTCGGATAGGTGAAAATGAGCGCCCAGTACGTATTGTACAGGTGAAAGGTGTTGATCACCTGGGCCAGCGGCAGGAACAGCAGCGTCGGCGGCACCAGGTATGCCAGGAAGATCACTATCCCCATGAAGTTTGCCCCTCGGAAGCGGAGGCGGCCGAGGGAGTAGCCGATCAGGATGCTGCAGAACAGCGACAGAAAAGTCGAGGCGAACGTCACGATGGTCGTGTTGACCGTCCACTGCACGAAAGCAGTCTTCTGGAACAGGTACAGGAAGTTAGCCAGGGTCGCGTTCCATGGGAAGAAAGGGTTCATGTGCATTTTGAACAGGTCTGGATTAGGCCTGAGCGAGACGACTAGCATCCAGTAAAACGGGAAAAGCAGAAAAATCGCGAACAGAGCCAGCGGCAGGTAAAGCAGCAGAAAACGACGCCACGGGCCGGAGGAACCGATCATACTAGTCTCCTCTCCGAAGGTATATCAGGAGAACGGCAGCGAAAATGGCGAGGAACGGGAACATGTAAAGAGCGATCGCTGCACCCTGCCCGATTTGCGTGGCGTTAAGCCCGATCTGGTATGCGTAGGTCCCGAAGACGTGCGTCGAGTTGGCGGGACCGCCTTTAGTCAAGACGTAGATCAACTGAAAGTCGGAGAATGTCCAGATGATGGAGAATAGAGTGGCTATTACCGTCACTCCTCGGATCACTGGAACAGTCACTGCCCAGAAGCGCTGCCAGGGACCGGCTCCGTCGATGGCCGCGGCCTCATGAAGCTCCTGAGGCACGGCCTGCAGCCCGGCCAGGATTGACACTGCGAAGAACGGGATACCGCGCCAGATGTTGGCGATGATCAAGGAACTCATTGCAAGCACTGGAGTGCCCAGAAATGGGATGTTCTGGTTGGTGAGCCCCCAGGCGCGCGCGAGCCACGAAAGCGGGCTGAGGACGCCGTCGAATATCATCAGCCAGGCAAGACTGCTGAGGGCCGTGGGCACAATCCACGGGAGCAGCAAACCCGCGCGAAGGGCGTTTCGAAACGGAAAACGTTGATTCATGATCAGCGCCAGCGCCAACCCAAGCACCAGCTTGAATGGTACACTGACGAAACTGTAAACGAACGTGTTCTGCACGGTCTGTATGAAAATGCTGTCTTGAGTCAGAGCAATGAAGTTGCTCAAACCAACGAAGCTCCCCATGACTCCGATCATACTGTTGGTCATGGACAGCCAGATGCCTAGAAAGAATGGGTACGCGATGAAAACTAAGAGGATCAGGGCACCAGGAACCATGAGCAGCCATCCGAGGTTCTCCTCTCGCTCCATCCAGCGAAGGACACTGCGAAGAAACGAAACCCCGGTGGAGGCAGGCTGTTCGAGTGTTCGAGGCTGTGCTGAGGGCATTGTCAGGCCTCACAATTGCTGGGTATACGTGGGGAACGTCGCGGCTTGCGACGTTCCCCACTTCTAATCGCGTTCAGGCTCAGCCGCCGTAGATCTGCTTCAACTGGTCGGCGCCCCAGTTGATGGAGCCCTGCGCATCACCGCTGGTAACGGCCTTCGCGAACGTATCAACGATGATGTACTTGGACCTGGCCAGGGCGGCCTTGTCGTTCAGAGGTCCCATGTACCCATCGACTCGTCCGAAGCTCGACTCTCGTCCGAAAGCGGCCAGCTTCGGGTCCTTCGTCCACATAGGGTCGCTCGCCCACGACTTGGTCGGCGGAAGCTCGTACACGTTCTGGGCATGGAGCCAGTCGCCGAACTGCTTCTGGTCGAACCACCACTTGAAGAAGTCCTCAGCTCCGGCGACGTTCTTGGACGACTTCAGGATTCCGAAAGACTGGCCCTGCAACTCGTAGAACTGTCCCGCCGGTCCTTTGGGCGGGTCGGCATGGTCCATATCCGCGGCGATCTTGGGCGCATCCGTCAGAGCTGCTGCGTAGATGCTGGACCCGTTCAGCGTGATGGAGATCTGATCCGACAGGAACGCGCGGTTGTTGCCGGAGTCGTCCCAGGACAGGCCAGTAGGATCGAAACCGTCCTTCCATCCTTGAATGAACTTCTTCATCCCGTCGACGAATTGTGGCGTGTTGAAGGCTACAGTCTTGCCGTCCTTCTGCACCTCCATCGCCCCGTAGGACCACATGTACGGGTAGCAGAAGCTGGGTGGGTCGCCGAGACTGTGACCCAGCGCCTGGCCAATCGGCTTTCCAAGAGCCTTCAGCTTCTTGCCGGCGGCGAAGAAGTCATCCCACGTTGTGGGGAACTTATCGTAGCCTGCTTGCTTCAAGTAACTGATGCGGTAGTTCCACGCGGCGTTGCTGGTGCCGATAGGCATCGCGAGGAACCTGCCATTGACCTGGCAGACAGAAGCAGCCCAGTCGTAGAAGCCGCCCTGCTGCTTTCCCATAGCATTGGCCAGGTCGGTCACGTCGACCAGGTTCTCTTTGTACAAGAAAGCCCACCCTGGCCAGAAATGGAAGACGTCGCCTCCACCGCCGGACTGGATGGCGGCCGCCACCTTCGCCTGCAAATCCGGCCAATTCAGGAAGTCAGCCGTGACGGTCACGCCGTTCTGCTTGCCCCACTCGTTCAGCTGGTTGACGAACATCTTCTGGGCCGCCTGAACGAAGTAGGTACCACCGAGAAAAGCTAGAGTAGTGCCTTTGAGTACTGCCGGTGCGCTGGTAGGTGCGGCCGCGGGTGCGGTGGTCGGGGCAGCTGCCGCCGGTGCGCTGGTCGGGGCGCCTGCCGCGGCCGGCGCCTTGGTCGGTGCCGCGGGGGCAGCCGGGGCGCTGGAGCTGCAGGCCGCCGCCGCGAGTGAGGCAGCGCCCGCCGTCAGGCCAAGGAGCAGCTGCCGTCGCGTGACGCGCTTCTTGTGCGCGCTCTCCAGAATGCCTTCCTCATGTCTCTCCATCTTCACCCTCCAATATGGTTATCCTTCCAACTGAGTAGGGAAGACCGAGTATGATGGCTCTCGCCGTGTCGACACCCCTAAATGGCAATAGGGCACCACCTCTCCGCCTCAGTGGTCCCCTGTGACCCGCCGCAACGTCATTGTTCGGCCCGCCCTGTTGATTTCCGGTAAACACCCGAACCGGGTCAACGGCAATTCAGCCCCACGCCATATAGTGACGCCAGGTCTCTCGTGGTTGGGAAAACCAGTCGAAGCTACGTCAAGCCGACACCGGTGGACGAGCCCGCGCACCGAGCATATCGAAAATGTAATATCCCGAAGCCCCAACGCCCGACGCGCTTAAGCCATGATAAGGGCCGCTTTCAGAAATTGCAAGTATCTCGGCCGAAACTGATTTTCTGTTATAATACGGTGTGGCCGAAAAGACTGAACGGGTGTTCGCAACCAATCGAAAAGCCCTTCACGACTACTTGGTTCTTGAAACCGTAGAGGCTGGTATGGTCCTCTCCGGTACGGAAGTGAAGTCGGTGCGCGAGGGCAAGGTCAACCTGCGGGACAGCTACGCGCGGATCAAGGATGGCGAGGTCTGGCTGTACAACAGCTACGTAGCCACCTACGATCAGGGCAACCGGTACAACCACGAGACGGACCGGCCTCGCAAACTGCTGCTCCACAAGGGGGAGATCGGAAGGCTGTCCGGACTCGTTCAGGAGGCGGGCAAGACCCTGATCCCGCTGCGATTGTACGATCGCAAGGGACACATCAAGGTCCAGTTGGCATTGGCGCGCGGCAAGAAGACGTACGACAAGCGCGAGTCCATCGCCGAGCGCGAAGCCAGCCGGGAGATCGCACGGGCCATGAAAGAGGCCGTTCGACAGTAGTCATTAGCTAACAGCTAATCGCTAATAGCTAATAGCTGTAAGGGGGCGTCAGGTTTCGACAGGGGACGACACGCGAGGATTGCAGGCCGAGGTGCCATCACGCCTCGTTAAACAGGTGGCAAACGGCATAACTGCCAACGAACCAGTAGCTCTCGCAGCGTAACAACGCTTCGAGCGTCCGCCCGATTTCTTCTCGGTGGATCGGGGTCGGGCGTCACCAAGCCGAGATGCTGTGGCCCCGAACGCCGGCTGAGGGCTGCTTAAGACTAGCGGGCTGGCCTTCCAGTTCCCCGTCAGTAGGGAGCGGGCGGGCGAGATACAACTGCTGACTAAGCTTGTAGCATATTCTCGGTGAACTCGCTCTGGACGGGGAGTTCGATTCTCCCCCGCCTCCACCACACAAGTCCCTGCCGGTTCCGCGGCGGGGACTTCGTTATAACCACAACGGGAGGCCAGCTTATGGAGAAGGTCATCGGCGAGGGGCTAACCTTTGACGACGTGCTGTTGATCCCCAGCTACTCGGAGATCCTACCATCGCAGGTGTCCGTGCAGACCAGGCTCACAAATCGCATTTCGCTCAACATCCCCGTCCTGTCCGCTGCCATGGATACGGTGACCGAGAGCCGAATGGCGATCGCCATAGCGCGCGAGGGCGGCATTGGCATCATCCACCGCGCCATGGCGGTTGATAAGCAGGCCGAGGAGGTCGACAAGGTAAAGCGCTCAGAGAGCGGAATGATCGTCGATCCAGTCACTCTAAAGCCGAGCAACTCCCTGAGCGACGCGTGGCGCATTATGGAGCAGTACCACATCTCGGGAGTGCCCATCGTGGACGACACCATGCACCTCGTGGGCATTCTGACCAACCGCGACATTCGCTTTGAGAAGGGCGGGGACAAGCGAGTCGAGGAACTGATGACCAGCAAGGGGTTGGTGACGGCTTCAATCGGTACCACCCTGGAGCAGGCTAACGACATTCTCCACCACAACAAGATCGAGAAACTCCCAATCGTCGATGAGCACGGAGTTCTCAAAGGCCTCATCACCGTCAAAGACATCCAAAAGAAGCTGGATTTCCCATCCGCCGCCAAGGACTCGCTCGGCCGGCTGCTTGTGGGCGCGGCCGTCGGCCCCGGCGACGATCTGCTGAAGCGTTCGGCGGCCCTGGTCGAGGCAGGAGTTGACATTCTCGCGCTCGACGCAGCTCACGGCCATTCCAGGAATGTCGTCAATGCGGTAACCACTCTCAAGAAGCTCTACCCTGAGGTGGAGATTATCGGTGGCAACATCGCAACCTACGATGGGGCGAAGATGCTCCTGGAGGCGGGTGCCGATGCCATCAAGGTGGGCTTCGGACCCGGTTCCATCTGCACGACTCGTGTGGTATCCGGCGCGGGCGTTCCCCAGATCACCGCCCTCATGGATGCCTACCGGGCCACCCAGGGACGAGTGCCACTTATTGCCGACGGCGGGATTAAATACAGCGGCGATATCACCAAGGCGCTCTGCTCGGGCGCTGACGCCGTGATGGTGGGCAACCTGCTGGCGGGCGTGGACGAAAGCCCCGGCGAGGTGGTTGTCTACGCTGGCGACCGGTATAAGGACTACCGTGGCATGGGCTCGATGGGCGCCATGAAGTACTTTGGCCGTGATCGCTACGGCCTGGCCGAGGGCAGAAAGCTGGTGCCAGAGGGCGTGGAGGGCCGAGTGCCCTACAAGGGGCCCTTGACCAACGTCCTCTACCAGCTAGTTGGCGGCCTGCGATCTGGGATGGGCTACCTGGGCTGCGAGACCATCGGAGATCTTCAGCAAAAAGGAAGAATGCTGAAGATAACGCAGGCCAGTCTCACCGAAAGCCATGTGCACGACATCGACCTGACACGCGAGGCGCCCAACTACTCAAGATAGCTGAGGGGGTCAGGGGAGGGGTATCGGTGAACGCGGGAGGCCGGGGGTGAACGCGGGAGGACGACGGCGGGTAGGGCGAAGCTCCAGCCAAGCCGCCGCGTCGCGCAGGACCATCGCCCCTGGTCCACGTCCCCTGAGCCCTGACTCCCGGCCTCCGTCCCGCCGCGCACTCCTCATTCAGAGCGAGTGGCCCGCCAGGGCGCTCATCAAAGCCGAGTTGGAGAATGCGGGCTGGGATGTCCTCGGTGCAGACACCGTCAGACTCGCGCTCGATCTATCCACGGCCCGCGGCTTTCGACCGGACGGCATCGTGGTGGATTCGGTTGGCTTATATGCCCG
>JAJYKO010000077.1 GCA_021788565.1 Chloroflexota bacterium | reverse complement strand
GCACGGGAGGCGACCTCCGGCATCACCCCGCCATACTTGCGATGCAGGTCGATCTGGGAGGCAACCACATTAGATTCCACACGGCGACCATCGGTCAGTACCGCTGCCGCCGTCTCGTCGCACGAAGACTCTATGCCCAGGATTTTCATGGGGCGATTATATCAGGGTAGACGGGGAGACAGGGGAGGGCGAGCCGTCACGTCGCGCAAGACCATCGTTCCCGCGACAGTGCGGATGTCCCGTGGGGAGATTCGGTTGGGCATCACGAGACGGCTCGGCAGGAGCCTCGCCCCCCCCATCGCCCAACACCCGTTACTGCAGCGGTGGCAGGTCGAACTCGAGGAGGGACTTGTCGGTCAGCAGGTAAACACGCCGGTTCGCCTCGTCCACGAAGAGGTCCCGCGCGCCCTTGAAGGAGACGTTCTTACCGTCTGCCTTGAATTGCCTCTGAAACTTGCCCTCGGGCGAGAACTGGAGGATCCTTTCCCCGGCACTATCCAGCAGGTAGAGCGACCGCGTGCTAGCACTGGCGAACAGCGCCTTCGGGCCGGCGACCTTTCCGTCGGGCACGTCATCCGCGAAGTCCTGCGGCCGGCCTTCCCGGGTGAATCGGGTCACCGCCCCGGTGCTGTCGAGGAGGTAGAGATTACCGTCTAGGGCGATGTCCACTACCTTGGAGAGATCGACCCTGGCATTGGCATCGACAATCACATAAGCCTGGCTCTCATAACCGTTCTTGGTCGGAGGGTAGTAGTACAGGCTTTTCTGCTGGGTATCCAGCATGTAGAGTCCGCCCGCGAAGCCCTTTATGGTTCGGATTGCCCCCCAGTTCTGACCCCCCGACATGTCTATGCGTGACAGCCCCGTGTTGTCGTCATACGAGATGATAGATCCGTTGCTGTCCAGGACGAACAGGGCGGCCTGGGTCCGAAGCTGACCAGCGGGCATCCACGTCATGGCGAGGAGGTCCCCAACCACCTTCCCGTCAATCCTGTCGCCTTTCTTGACCAGGACGGTCTTGCCCTGCCCCTGTGCCACCCCCTTCCCGTCTGGGGTAAGGGTGTACTTCAAGATGCTGCTCTGGGCACGGTCCAGCACGTACAGGTTGTTGCCATCGAGAGTCATCTGGGAGACGTCGCCCTTTTGCTGGACGAGGGAGGAGAAGTCCACGACGACGCTAGCGCTGCCTATCCTCACCACACCATCCATCTTGTCCAGGTCCCCCTGAACAGTGGCTGCCATGGTCCGCACCGACTGATCGTCTTTGGCCTGAAGGGCACGATTGAGTAACTCGCTCGCCTGGACGAGGTCTGCTCTGGCATCCTTAGGGTTGGCAGCGCTCGCGGCGGCTGCCTGCTTCTCCTGTGCCTGCCGCAGCAGCACCGCCGGGTCTCCTATCTGCCAGGATTTCCAGAAGCCGATGGCAGCGTTACCGACTACCACGACGACGGCAGCCAGAAGCACCATCATCACCAACTGTAGGATGGGAGACGGGCGCCTTCGCTCGCCGCGCATCTGAGGCGGCCTTCTCAGTTTCACCGACGGCTTCCCGACCGTGTCTACCGACGGCCCGGGCAGGCGCCGTGGCCTCTCCTGAGTATGGCCCACGCTGAGACGGATGCGGTCCCAGAGGGTGAGCCCGGTCGAAGAGCGCGGATTCCTGGTCTCCTCAACCTCTTGAGCCCGTGTCCGGCTTGCGCGGCTACTGTTGGACCCGGATGCCCGCGGCTCTTCGGGATCGGCCCTCGCGCTGCGCGATTTCGCGAGAACTCCAGTGGCACCTTTGCTCCTGTACTTCCCTCCCCTGGAAGGCAGATCAGCCCCCAGCTCGGCGGCCTCCACGACTCCTGCTAGAGGCCCCTCCTGCTCGTTGCGACCATTTCGCCGCTCGCCCGCCTGGCCGTCCCCCCTGATATCCTCACTGCGCTTCGACCGCATGGGCAGTTCCGCCATCTTCATGACGATCATCGAGGTGGTCGGTCGCCTGGCATGAGCCTTGTAGCTGGCGAGAAGTTCCTGGGCGGCCATCTCGGGGTCCATGTGTCGGGCCGCATCCATAATGTATCTATCCGGGATCATCTTCCAACTGGTGCCGGTGGCCAGCACCACCAGGTCACCTTCGCCCAGGGGACTGAAACCAAAGTTGACGTTAGGATCGAGCCGCGATCCCAGCGCATCCGAAGCGTGGCTGGTCCCCTTACCACCGGTCTCCGAAGCGAGGCTGTACGAGCTGAACACCCGAGTCACCAGGCCGTTGTGCAGGATGAAAGCGGTAGCCGGGGCGACCTGAGCGATGAAGATGTCCCCGTCCCGCACGGCCGCACAGCAGAGGCCGACCCTCAACTGCCTGTCGGCTGCGACCTTGGCGTTCTCCGCCCGGAGGAACTCGTTGGCTACGATGATCGCTGCCTGGAGGCTGCGAGTGATGGACCTTGAGGGATCGCGGAAGTACTCGTCCTCGATTATCTCGATCAGCCGGCGACAGAGTGGTTCGCCATCGGCCCGGCTGGGGTCTGTTATGGTGAAGAGTTGTCCGCGCCGCCGCTTGAAGAGGGAGAGCACGGGCGAAGTGGCGATGCCGGCCAGGTCGGAGGTCTCACGGCGCTCTCCTGCCACCAGGTGCATTTCCGAGAACATGATGCCACTGGCCAACCGAATCCTCCAGAAACGATGGGCGGAATGGTGGGAAGGAGTTAAGGGCAGCACACGAGGTGCTTCAGGGCACGAGTATACCAGATTCCACCTAGAAGATGGAACCAATCAATACTTGGAAACGTTCATCTCTTCCATCTGCCCGGTCACCATGAAGACGATCCGCTCACAGATGTTGGTAATGCGATCCCCGATGCGTTCAAGATTATGAGCCGCCCACAGGAGATAGGTGGCACGCGAGATGGAGGATGGATCCTTGATCATGATATCCAGTAGATCGCGGTAGACCGTGTTGTAAAGCTCGTCCACCACGTCGTCCTCCGAAGCCAGCACCTTGGCTGCCTCCGAATCCCTGGCCACGAGGGCATCCAGCGTCCGGCGCAGCATCTCACGAGTCTTGTCGGACATCTTGGGGATATCCACCAGCGGCTTTATGAGGGGCTCATCCCCCATCATCAGATTGATCTTGGCGATCCCTTCCGCGTGATCGCCCATCCTCTCCAGATCGGTGATTATGTTCATTATGCCGGCGATGATCCGGAGATCCGAGGCCATTGGCTGCTGAGTGGCCAGCAGCAGCAGGCACTTCTCCTCGATCTCGAACCGCTTCCGGTTGATCTTCATGTCGTCGGAAATGATCACCTGTGCCTCGTTCCGATCCCGCCGTTTGAGGGCCTCGACGGATCGATCTATGGCCTTGTCGACCATGCTACCCAGGATCAGGACATCGTCCTTTAGCGCCGCCAGCTGTCGGTCGAAGGTCGCTCTAGTAGTAGCAGACATCACGATTCCCCCGATCTGAAATAAAGCCCTCCGGCGATTCGAGCCGTTTCCCTAACCGGCAGTTTAGCCGCGTCGCAGCCAGGCTTCAATAAGGCTGGCCACCAATTTCACCCGAAACGTCCGGTTATGTAGTCCTCGGTGCGCCGGTCCCTGGGGTTTGTGAAGATTCGGCTCGTTTCGCCGTACTCTATCAACCGACCCACTCGGTCTTCTCCGGCCAGCATGAAAGCCGTGAACTCCGAGACCCGCGCCGCCTGCTGCATGTTGTGGGTCACGATCACGATGGTGAAGTCGCGCTTGAGATCCTGCATCAACTCTTCGATCTTCAGAGTTGCCACGGGATCGAGCGCACTGGCCGGCTCATCCATCAACAGCACATCCGGTTCCACGGCCAGCGCACGGGCAATGCACAGCCTCTGCTGCTGGCCTCCCGATAGAGCCGTTCCAGCGTGCCCAAGTTTGTCCTTCACCTCATCCCAGAGGGCGGCCTGCCTCAAGCTCTTCTCCACCACTGCAGGCAGGGTTCGACGGTCCGCCAGGCCATTGAGCCGCAGGCCAGCCGCGACGTTCTCGAAGATGGACATAGTGGGGAAAGGGTTAGCGCGCTGGAACACCATTCCGATGCGACGGCGCACCATCACGGGATCAACACCGGGGGCATAGATGTCCTCGCCGTCGAGCACCACCTGGCCGGTTACGTGTGCGCCGGTCACTACCTCGTGCATTCGATTGATGCAGCGGACAAGGGTAGACTTGCCACAGCCCGACGGACCGATGATCGCCGTGACTGTATTCGGCGGGATGGACATCGTCACGTCCTGAATCGCCAGCTTGGGACCGTACCAGGCGCTCAGGTCCCGAACCTCCACGTTCTTCGCCTGCGACCGCGCACTCTCGGCGGAGACCAGGTTATCGACCGGTTGTGGTCTGGGCATAGACATCAATGTCACCTCATCGCATTCGTGCGCCGCGAACGAAGAAACGGGCCACCAGGTTTATCACCAATACCATTCCCACAAGCACCAGAGCGCCCGCCCATGCCTGCGCTCGCCAGTCGTCGTAAGGAGAGACGGCATAGACAAAGACCTGCAGGGGCAGGGCGGCGATGGGGCGGTTCAGAGCAAACGACCAGAAGTGGTTGCCGAAGGCGGTGAAAAGAAGGGGAGCCGTCTCGCCCCCAGCCCTCGCTACTGCCAGCATCGCCCCGGTGACAATGCCGCCCATAGCCGCCGGCACCACCACCCGCAGCACTGTCTTCCAGTAGGGGATCCCCAGCGCCAGGGATGCCTCTCTCAAGGAGTTGGGTACCAGCTTCAGGATCTCCTCGGTCGCGCGGGTCACCGTCGGTATCATGATGATCGCCAGGGCAAAGCCCCCTGCCAGGGTGGAGAAGCTGCGCATCGGCAGCACCAAAACGGTGTAAGCGAATATGCCGATGGTAATGGACGGTATGCCGGTCAGCACGTCCGTCACGAAGCGGACCGTCGTGCCCAGCCTGCCAGAGCCGTACTCGGACAGGAAGACGCCAGCGCCGATCCCAATTGGCAGGGCGATGACAGAAGCGATGGCTAGAAGGATCAAGGTCCCGACGATGGCGTTCGCCATCCCGCCGCCCGGTTCGCCGACCGGCTTGGGGAGTTGAGTGAAGAAGGCCAGGTTGATGGCTGACCCGCCCTGAACGACGACGTACGCGAGAACCGCAAACAGGAATAGTACAGCCAGCGCCGTGGCGAGACCGGTTAAGCCCAGCATGATGCTGTTGGCGATCTTCCGGCGCACATGGTTGCTCTTCTGGTAGACGTCCATCGTCATCCTCCCGTCGGCCCGTACGCAACTCGCCACACCAGCAGCCTCGCCACCGCGTTCAGCAGCAGCGTCACCCCGAACAGTACCAGCCCTATCTCGATAAGCGCGCCCAGGTAGAGGTTGTAGGTAGCCTCGGTGAACTCGTTGGCGATCACACTCGCCATGGTGTAGGAGGGAGCGAAGAGCGAAGCCGAGATCTCCGGCCTATTACCGATCAACATGGTGACCGCCATGGTCTCGCCGAGGGCGCGCCCGAGACCAAGGATCACGGCGCCCAGTATCCCCGAGCGGGCGAACGGGAGAACGGCCAGCTTTATCGTCTCCCATCGAGTGCCGCCCAGAGCCAGGAGCGCCTCGCGCTGGCTGTTGGGCACCGCCGACATGACGTCCCTGGAGACGGCGGCTATCGTCGGGATGATCATGATGGCGAGGATCAGGCCTCCGGCCAGCATTCCGACACCATAAGGCGGCCCCTGGAAGAGCGGCAAGAAGCCCAGCGTACTACCCAGAAACGGCTCCACGGCTGAGCTGAGTATCGGCGCCAGAACGAAAATCCCCCATAGCCCATATACGACGCTGGGGATCGCCGCCAGTAGCTCCACCAGGAAGGAGAGGGGATTACGCAACCAACTCGGGGCAAGCTCCGCCAGAAAGATCCCCGCTCCCAGGGCGATAGGGCCGCCGATCAGAAGCGCCAGGAAGGAGGAAAAGAGCGTCCCGAATATGAAAGGAAGGGCACCGAAGTGCCTGAAGACCGGGTCCCAAGTGGTGCTGACCAGAAAGCCGAGCCCAAAGGTGCGGATTGACAGCATGGAGGCGTCCACCATCTTGAAGGCGATCAGCACCACCAGCAAAAGGATGGCAGCGGCCAGAGCCGTCACCACCCAACGAAAGACCCTATCCCCCAGGTTGGCGCGGCCGGCCGACTCCTCTTTGAGCGAGGCCTTCCGCGCCCTTCGTCCAATCGCAGTCGCCATAGTACCTCCGGAATAGCTATTAGCTATTAGCTATTAGCCATCAGCACTCAACTGACAGCTAACAGCTAACAGCTAATTACTAATTGCTAATAGCTACTGATAGAGTGGCTTACCCTGGTAGGTTATGGACTTGATCGCGGCTTCGTCCTTGGCCACCACGTCGGCCGGCAGCGGACCGTAGAGCAGATCCTTGGCGTAGGATTCCCCGTCGTGGATCCCCCACCACAGCAGATTAACCAGCGCCTTGCCCTTGCTCGCGTCGCTCTGTTGCTTGTAGACCAGGATGTAGGTATATCCGGCTATGGGGTAGCTCGTGGCGCCCGGGGCGTTCACTATCGAGACCCGCATGTCCGCCGGCATGTTGGCGGCGTCCGCGGCTGCCGCTGCCACCGTCGAGTCCAACGTAGGCTCGACGAACTGGCCCGCCTGATTCTTCACCAGCCCGTAGGGCATCTTATTCTGGATGGCGTAGGCGAGCTCCACGTACCCGATCGACCCGGTTATCTGCCGCACCTGGCCCGCTACCCCTTCGCTGCCCTTAGCACCGATGCCTACCGGCCAGTTGACGGAGATACTCGTGCCGACCTTGCTCTTCCACTCGGGGCTTACCTTGCTGAGGTAGTCGGTGAAGATGTTGGTGGTACCCGAGCCCTCTGAGCGGTGAACCACCGCGATCGCCGTGTCGGGGAACTTGATGCCGGGGTTGTCGGCCGCGATCTTGGGATCGCTCCACTTGGTGATGTTGCCCAGGAATATCCCCGCGATTACGTCTGGGGTGAACTTCAGGTTCGTGGTGATCCCGGGCAGGTTGTAGGTGATGGCGACCGCCCCGAGCACTGTGGGGATGTGGAGTATCTCGCTCGGCGCGGACTTCAGCTGCTCGTCCGTCATGGGGGCGTCGCTCGCCCCGAAGTCGACCGTCTTCTGGATCAGCTGCTGGATGCCGGCTCCCGACCCTATAGCCTGGTAGTTGACCTGGACACCGTTCTTCTGGTTATACACGTCAAACCACTTGGAGTAGAGCGGGTAGGCGAGAGTGGACCCGGCTCCCGTCAGGTTCTTGGCGGGCGTAATAGCACCTGCCGGTGCGACTCCCGAGGCTCCAGTAGCCGGAGCCGACGCTGGTCCTGTGGTGGGCGCGGTCACCGGCGATGCCCCACCACTACACGCAGCGGCTACGATCATCAATCCCATGCCGATGGAGGCAGTCAGCATTCGCTTCCAGCCCATGGCGAGGACCCTCTTTGGTCTAATCGCCCTTCCTCGTTTCTCAAGCATCTTTACTCACTTCTCTCCTTCGACCTCTCACGGTCTCTGACTTTCTCCGTTCCGGCCACCATGCTAGCCCGCGCCGTTTAACGCCCATTCAACGAATTGTTAACGTCTTGTTAAAGTCCTGGCCTTCGGTGCCCGAACCGGAGGAGAGGAGCGAACTCCGCGGCAACCAACCCGAGGAAGAGGCGCTTATCAATGTCATGCAAGGAAAGCGTGTGCCCGCAATTCCTGGATGGACCATGCCTCGCTAAAAGCTGGGGAACAGCAGGCCGACGCCGTAGGTGACGGCACCGACAATGATGCCCGCCAGCGTCATCTCGAGCCCCGAGGCCCACCAGGTTCGCAGCGTCACCAGGGACTTGGATGCGCCAACGAGGAAGTGGGCCACGATCGAGACCGCCGCAGCGATCACGACCGCGGTTAACCCGTGCATCCAGAAGAACGGAAGTACGGGGATCATAGCCCCCAGACCTGTACTGATGCCTCCGGCGAGGGCCGCCTGTATCGGGTCGCCTCCCCCTGCCTGGTCGCGACTGATCCCCAGCTCCTCCGACCCGAGAAGCTGCAGTTCTGCATCCGGGTTTCGGGAGAGCTTGTCGGCCAGGGCATCGGCCTCAGCCTTGTCCAGGCCCTTTAGCTGGTAGAAGAGCGAAAGCTCCTCCTTCTCTTCCTCGGGATGCTCCTCGATCTCCTGCCGCTCCCTGGCGAGATTGGCGTGAACCACCTCTGCCTCCGACCGTTCGGCCAGGAACGCGCCCACCCCCATGGAGAGCGCCGACGCTAGAGCCCCCGCGAGGCCGGCCATCAGGACGAGATTCGACCCACCGGTCGCTCCGGAAATGCCCGACACGATCCCGAACACGGCCGCGAGTCCGTCGTTGGCTCCGTAGATCGCCCCGGAGATCCAGCCGGTGCCGGTCCTGTGCCAGCGCTCGCGCCTCAGCATGCGGCTGAGGGTGTCCTGCGGCCCGGATGGCTGCGCCTCCCCGTCCTCGCCCCTTCGCATCGCACGGATGCCCCGCGCGTGCTCCGTCTCGTCGCGCCGAATGTCGCGCAGAAGCGCGTCGGTCCCCTCGTCACCAGTCGGACGCCGGTAGCGGTCCCGGATTTCGCTGTCTTCTGCTGCCTCCTGGGCCGCGAGCACCCGCGCGGTCGGCGCCAGTCGAGCCTGGAGCCGCCGCCATGGGGACTGCTTCACGGAGTCTGGGTCAGGAATCGGCACCCCGAGCTCGGTCAGCCTCGCCTCGATGCGCCGACGATGTCGGCTCTCGGCCTCGGCAATCTGGCTCAGGACCTGGGCTCGGCGGGGATCAGGCTCTCGCTCAACGAGTAGCTCGTAGATCATTCGCGCCTCGATCTCTCCACGCCACGCCTGCAACAGCCGCTCACGCGCCTCCGGTGGCACGCTCTGTCCGCGCCCGTCGCCCCGCAGATCAGCGGTACTCCTGTCGTTCTTCCGTGCAGCCATAGCAGCCTCCTCGCCGTCGATTCTTCAGCTAAGACTCCCCGCGTTCACCGAGTCTCCGCGTCCTACAACTGGCGCGAGGCAAGTCCCATACCCACTCTTCGACAAGCCGGGCATGGTTCAGCAGTGGGGTCGCAGTGTGGGATGGGAAAGGGAGGGCGAAGCTCCTGCTGAGCCGCCTGTTTCCTACCGACGTGGCGGCTCGCCAGGAGGCTCGCCCTCCCCCGACTGTCACCCCATCTGCCCGCCCTCCTGAGCCATGCCACAAGCCGATTGTTGAAGAGTGGCTGTGTCTGGTAGACTGGGGCCTGCCAAGGGAGTTGGCCGAGAAGCTTCTCTGGGAGTTGGTGGTGAGAGCCTATTGCCGTCCCGGTGCAACCCCTCTGGAACGACTGGAGTCCTACGTCGCCTCCCGCCTCTGTTCCCGCGAGGATTTCCCTCAGCAGCTGGCAGAACTGCTCTCGTGGGCTACTAGCAGCGGACCGGCCAGGTCGGACGCCATACGAGCTGTATTTCCGTCCACCTGCGTGAGGCACCCCGGCGAGGCTCTGGGCATGGCTCGGGCAGTACTGGTGTTCTGCGGGGTTACGCCGGAAAGAGAAATGGAGCTTAGCGGACACCCACGCGAGGATTTCGTCCGGTTGATGGCCGGGCGCTACCGAAGCGGGGACCTGGGCTCTCCCGATTCCTTCGATGCGCCGAACCTGATCGAGGGATACTGCTACATGGGAGCGAGCTTCTCCCGAGGCGTGGACCTCGTCTTCAGGGCGGTCACGGGGCAACCCCTCTCCGAGCACCTGAGCAGAGCCCTCAGGGTGCTTGGACCTCGCCCTTAAAGCCTGCCGTTCCGACGAGTTGCGGTGTTGGTCCGCGGCTTCTCCTGAGTAACCTTGGCACGAAGGTCCGCCAGATCCTGAGGCGACAACGTGGCCAGCGCCCTAGCCAACCCCTGGGCGACCGCGTAGCCCAGAGCGATGTTGTCCGAGTAGGAACGAGCCACATCGGGATCCCTGGTCACCCGAACGAACCCCCTGGGGCTCACACGACTTTCTGAATGCTCCCCCTCTGGCGCTCGAGGGACCGCAGAATCGATGCCCGGCAGGACCAGCTGTTCTTCGCCGCTCCCATCTGAAGGCGACCACTTATCCTTCACCATCTTCTCCTTACGACTAGGAGCGCCCATCTACCTATACTCCTATTGTAGGATAAGGCCGGTTCATCAACAACTTGTTAGCACTATGTTAACTTCATGTAAAAACATCGGCAGATTCCGATATTTCTTGAGTCCTCATATCTACAGCAAAGGATCCGGTACGCAAGTTGCCGGGACCTATAATTGCTCCGTGGTGTCCGGGCCGAAACTGATGTCCCGGACTCAGGCCAAATGCTCAGGGCCGAGCAGGATGACTAACGGATAATCAGGGACGACAAGCAAACCATCGACGGATGAAAGGGGACCAACGTGGAAGAGATTCTAGAGGTGATACCTGGCGGATGGGGAATCCTGGCCATAGGCGCTGGCGCGTTTCTGGTCATGAGAGGCGGGCTGCGCCCGGTGGCAAAGGGAGTGATGAAGGGCTACCTGGCGGCGGCCGACAGCTTCGAGCGAGCCACGGCAGGAGCAAAGGAAGAACTCCAGGACGTCTATGCCGAGGCCAAGGCTGAGCACCAGGCACCGGCCAAGCCGTCCACCCAGTCCAAGTCTTCCTCCTCCTCCCCAAAAGACGGCGAGTAGGAGAGGGAGAGACGGGCGCACGCAGGCCCTGCCTCTGGTCCAGACGCGGGCTAACGGCTCTTGCGAGGTAGGACGGATACCCTGAAGATCGGGCCCCGATCGGATGACCAGGGGGCGTACGGAGCCATAATGAGGTTGGCGATGGTGAGCAGCGGGATGTCGTAGTTCACCCGCCAGCCATTGAAGTCCAGCCACGCTCGATCCCGGTCGGCCACCAGCGGGACGCCGGCCTCCTCCAGTTCCCGGTACGCCTGGTCGAACTCCTCACGAGTGATGGTCGTGGGGTCCGTCGGCCCCGGGTTTGGGTCGTAGGGCGCGCCGAAGAAGTCCGAGATGCGGCGCAGCATTATATAGCCCGCGCGGATGCAGAGATCGGCCTGGGGATCCTCCGGCACGTCCACGACCGAGCGCACCAACGAAGCCGCGTCCAGCACTGTGCCCGCGGCAGTCACCCACGATAGGTCTGGATGGTGCGAGCGGAAGTAGACCAGCGCCGCCAGCGATGTATGGCTCTCTTCCACATCCGCGAACCACTCCTCCCACGCCCTCCACTGCTCTGTCAACTTCTCCAGTCCATGAATCCGGTGGAATCGCTTGATCATCTCCACCGCGGACGGGGGATTGCCGGCCCTGACCTCCAGCAACGTCACGGCAGCCTCACGGCGCGAGAAGGCCGCGTACATGCTCGGCAGATAGGCAATCAGGAGGGACAGGAGCATCAAACCAACGGTGGCTTCCGAGAAGGCTAGTACCGCCCTCGGGAAGTCCTGGGCAGGAACGAAGCCGAGAGTCAGGAGAGAGGAACCGCTTTCCGTTGCGGCTGCCCTGGGAGACGTGGTACCCAGCGCCCAGAACATCGCTACGTAGCCGAGGAGGGCCAGAAGCAGCCAGGTTGGAAGCAGCAGCAGCACGGAAATCGGTGCGAAGAAGGCCATGATGCGGTCACGCGCGGCGTACGACTCGGATCTGGCGGTCAGGAGATCGAAGAACTTCCGCACCATCACGAAGACGAAGCGCGTGATCCCATCCGGCGCTCCCCTCGGCAGAACAAGCACCCGGATTGCCGAGAAAAGCGTGACGACGACTAAGATAAGCCCCGCGAGGAACAGTACTGCCTGCACAGCTACCATCGCCAAGCCCTGTGACTCCTCCCTTCAGCGCCACTATCCGTGGCCGTCTACCCGGTAGGCCGCGCAAGCCTCGTGCCGCGGAATGGACCGTCATCGTAATGGGGCACCGGCACGCACCTTGCGGCGTGGAGTGTTCAAAAGTAGAAAGGACGGGACGCATGAGTGATACCCAGACC
>JAJYKO010000076.1:2443-12036 GCA_021788565.1 Chloroflexota bacterium | reverse complement strand
CCTATTCCGTGTCCCCCGTCCCCTGGCCCCCGTCCCCTGGCCCCCGTCCCCCAACACCCGTTGTCGCAGCTCGTGCAGCTTCGTCAACGCCTGCAACGGCGTCATTGACGTTATGTCTAGCTCGCGTATCTCGTCGGCAAGCCCCGCGCAACCATCGCTTCGGTCCTCTTCCCCCGCCGGCAAGACCTGCAAGGCGGGCTCCCGCGGTGCCTCCAGCATCTTCAGTATCTGCCGCGCCCGCCGGATGACCGGTGCCGGCACCCCCGCGAGTTGCGCCACGTGAATCCCGTAGGAGCGATCCGCCCCACCGGGCACCACTCGATGCAGGAACACCACGCGGTCTCCTTCCTCCAGCACCTCCATCCGGAGGTTGAACACCCTGGGAAGCAAGGCCTCCAGTTCGGTCAACTCGTGATAGTGGGTCGCGAACAGCGTCCGGCTCCGCAAGTTGGGCTGGTCATGGAGGTACTCGATCACGGCCCTGGCTATCGCCATCCCGTCGTAGGTGCTCGTTCCCCGGCCGACCTCGTCCAGCAGAACCAGACTCCTCGGCGTGGCGTTGTGCAGGACGTTGGCCGTCTCCGACATCTCCACCAGAAAGGTGCTCTTCCCTCCGGACACGTCGTGCTGGGCGCCTACACGGGTGAATATTCTATCGACTACGCCTATCCGGGCCTCCGCGGCGGGCACGAAGCTTCCGATCTGCGCCATCAGTACGATCAGCGCTACCCCCAGCACGTAGGTGGACTTGCCCGCCATGTTCGGGCCGGTGATCACCGCCAGCTGCCGCTCATTCCCCGACATGGCGCAATCGTTCGGCACGAAGTTTCCAGACGGCAGCGCCCTCTCCACCACCGGGTGCCGTCCGGCCCGCACCTCCAGGTCGGTGGAATCGTCGATCTTCGGCCGCACGTACCGTCCAGCCGCCGCCGCCTCAGCCAGGGAGAGCAGAGCGTCGAGACGGGCAAGCACCTGCGCGGTCTTGCGAATCCTGGGAGCCACAGCCGCCAGCTCGGCCATCAGCTCCCCGTAGATCTGCTTCTCGAGGGCCTCGATCTCGGCCTGGGCGTTCTGAAGGCGAAGCTCCTGCTCCTTCAGCTCCGACGTCACGAACCGCTCCGCGTTGGCGACGGTTTGCTTTCGCTGATAGCCCATGCATTCCAGCAGTTCGGACACCCGCGTGGCTCCGGTCTTCAGCCGAGCCCACTCGTCCGTTTGCGCCTCTAGATTGACCTTGGAGACCTCTATGTAATACCCGAAGACCCTGTTGAACCCGATCTTCAGCGATCGAACTCCGGTCCTCTCCCGTTCCTGACGTTCGAGCCCCGCGATCCACTGCTTGGTGTCGCCGGTGATCGACCTGACCTCGTCCAGCTCCTGGGATCTTCCATGTCGTATCACCCCATCACCAACGCTCACGGCCGGGTCGTCGGCGATGGTCGCGTCGATCGCCTGAATCGCTTCGGCGCACGGGTCGACCGGCTCGGGCTCGGCCGCCAGGGTCCGCGGCATCCACCGTTCCAGGGCCTTTACCAGGCGTGGAACGATCTTCAGGGACCTGGCGATCGCCTGACAGTCACGAGGTGTGAGGTTCGCCTGGGAGGCGCGCGACGCCAGCCGCTCCAGGTCAGCCGTGCCGCTCAGGATGGCGATCGCATCGGCGCGTCCGAGTGGGGCCCTAACCATCTCCTCCACCGCGTCCAGCCGGGCCTCGATGGCGTGACGGTCGAGCAGCGGCTGGCCGATCCAGCGACGGAGCAGCCGCCCGCCCATCGCCGTGCGGGTGAGATCCAGCACCCCTAGCAGCGACCCCTCCACCACACCAGTCGCCGCGTTCGAGATCAGTTCGAGGTTCTTCCGGGCGGGCGCATCGAGCTTCATGAACCGGTCCAGGCTGTAGACGTGAATGGACTGCAGCTGCCCGAGAGCACTTGGCTGAGTCTCGCGCAGATAGCCGAGAAGCATTGCGGCGGCAATAGCCGCCAGAGGAGCCTCTGTGAAGCCGAACCCGTCGAGGGTCGCTACGCCGAACTGTTCACGTAGAAGCCGCTCCGCCGAGGAATAGGACGTGGGTGCGCCCCTCGCGGTCACGAAGCAGCCCTGGGGAAGACACGCCCGAAGGGATGCATCATCCGCCTGGGAGCTCGCCACCAGGCATTCCGCCGGGCGCACTCGCTCCAACTCCGACGTGAGGGCCTCCTGCCACTCCTCACGCTGGATCTCCGTCGACCCGAACTCGCCGGTGCTGATGTCGGCGATGGCTAGAGCCACCCCTCCCTGGCCGCCGATAATAGATGCCAGATAGTTGTTGGCCCGAGACGGCAGGAGCGATTCCTCGACGAGGGTGCCGGGCGTGATCACCCGGACGACCTCCCGGGGGACGAGGCCGCGCACCGGCGTCGTGCCTAGCTGCTCGCAGACGGCCAGTTTGTAACCCTTCGCGATCAGTTTGGCTATGTAGCCTTCGGCCGCGTGGTACGGGATGCCGGCCAGCGGCACCCGTTCCCCATGCCCCATCTCGCGGCCTGTGAGGGCGATCTCAAGCTCCGACGACAGGACGCGGGCATCGTCGTCGAAGGTTTCATAGAAATCGCCCAGGCGAAACAGAAGAATCGCGTCTGGATAGCGGCGCTTCGCTTCCAGATACTGACGCCGAATCGGACTCGCTGGCTCACTGGTATCGCCGAGAAAGCTCAACTGGTCCATTCAGGCTACACTTGCTCTGTGTCGGCCATCCTCACGCCCGTCGGGCTCACGGAGCCGCCGTGACCGTTGCCGGCAGATCGACCGACACCCATGTAGTTGAACCCCAGACCGATCATTTCGGCGGGATCCCAGATGTTCCGGCCGTCTATCAGAGCGTTGCCGGCCATCAACTCCTTGATCCGCTGCATGTCCAGGTGCTTGAACTCGTTCCATTCGGTTACCAGGATCAAGCAGTCCGCTCCGTCGGCGACCTCGTAGGGATCCCGGCAGAGCGTCAGCTCGGGACTGAACCGCTGTGCTCCCTCGCCCGCCACGGGGTCGAACGCCCTCACGATCGCGCCCTCCGATTGCAGCAGGTGGATGATCTCCAGCGCTGGGGCCTCACGCAGGTCGTCGGTGTTGGGCTTGAAAGCCAGCCCCAGTACGCCCACCACTCGATCGGTCAGCCCGCCCATCGCGTCTCTCGCCTTCTGGATCACCGCGCGTCGGGCATCGCGATTGATCTCCAGCACTGTCCTCAACAGCTGCGGGTGGCAGCCGTTGATGGACGCCATGTGCGCGAGCGCTCGCACGTCCTTCGGGAAGCACGACCCCCCGAAGCCGAGCCCGGCGTCGAGGAAGGCGGCACCGACCCGCTTGTCCAGCCCCATCCCCTGAGCCACCACCTTCACGTCTGCCCCCAGTTTCTCACAGACGGAGGCGATTTCGTTGATGAAGGATATCTTGGTGGCCAGGAAAGCGTTGGACGCGTACTTGATCATCTCCGCCGTCCTGAGGTCGGTTATCAGCACCGGTGCACCCAACTGACGGTAGAGCTCGCCGACACGCCTGGCGGTCTCCCGATCGGTGGATCCCAGCACCACCCTATCCGGATGCATGAAGTCGCTGATCGCCGACCCTTCGCGCAGAAACTCGGGATTGGAGACGACGGAAAAACTACCGTTCGGGCCTATAAACTTGGAAACGATGTTCGCAACCCAGTCTCCAGTGCCGATGGGGACGGTGCTCTTATTGATGATCACTGTGTGCTGGTTGATGTGCTTAGCGATGCTCTGGGCCGCCGCCCTGGTGTACTTCAGGTCGGCCTCGCCCTCGGCGCCCGAGGGGGTATTGACGGCGATGAACACGAAGTCCGCGCCGGGCACCCCCTCCTCGTAGCTGGAGGTGAAGCGAATGCGACCCGCCTTCCGGTTGCGCTCGACCATCTCCTCCAACCCGGGCTCGAAGATCGGCAGGATACCCTTCTTGAGGTTCTCCACTTTGGCCGCATCGATATCGATGCACGTAACGGTATTCCCCAGGTCTGCGAAGCAGACGCCCGTGACAAGGCCGACGTACCCCGTGCCGACCACGCTGATTCTAGCCATTAACACGATCCTCCGTACAAACCGACTACTTCACGAGCCGAGAGCCCAGGTTGTCCCTACCCGTCAATACATTGAGCGGCGCGCCACGGCCTCCGCTTCGTCCTCGACATGGGCCATCGGGGTTATCGGGGTCACCTGTCTTTCCGTGTATGACTCCCTGGAGGTGATCCGCTTCAACGAGAGCCCTTCGCGCCACAGGAAGACGATACCGAGGGCGGTGATGGGAACGACGAGAACCACGTGAACCAGCAGAGTGTAGGCAGTGGCCAGAGAGGTCTCCACCCCGAAGGTCCCGCTAAGTACGTTAAGCAGCCCGACGTCGAAGGTACCGACGTAGCCCGGGGACGACGGAATCATGCTGGCCAGATTGGCAACCGCTGCTCCCAGGACGGCAGCGACGTACCGAGCCTCCATTGGGAAACTGAACATCAGCATGTAGAACACGGATGCCTCCAGCGACCACGCCGCCACGGACAGCACCAGCACCAGGCCCGTCTCCCGGGCCGACCTCAGGATGTGCAGGCCATTCTCGAAGCTGGCGATCACGCGCAACGCGAGGTCGCGTAAGCGCGCTGGAAACGGCCTGAGAAAAGTTGCGGTGACACGCAGGGTGAATTGAGGAACGATCGCGAGAGCGACGGCCCCTAGCACGCCGACCACGAAGATGACAGCAGCGGCCCTCGTAAGCAGGAGCAGGGAGTCATTCAGAGGGACCAGCAGCCCTCCGACCACCAGAAATCCCGTGAGCGTCAACCCATCGAAGATGCGCTCCACCAGAATGGTTGCGACGGTCGCACCCGGCGATACGCGCTCCTTGTTCCAGAGCACGTAGGCCCGCACTGCTTCGCCCGCCCGCAGCGGCAGGATATCGTTCGCCATGAACCCCACTGTCAGCACCTGAAACAACCGTCGCACGCTGATAGTCTGTACAGGCCTTAGCAACACGTGCCACCGCACTGCCCGTACGAACACACCCGTGAAGTACAGGAGCAGGGCAGGTATCAAGAAGAGAAGGTTGGCGTCCTTGAACGCGGCAAAAACGGATTCAGGGTTCACCGAGCGGATCACTAGGTAAACTAGCGCAACGCTGATGACGATCCCGATCCAGTAGTGTTTCCTCATTGAACTCCAATCGCGATTCTGGATTCGTCGTCGTCAGGGTCCGCTGCGGCCTGGCGCTCGACATTCCACAGTCCCACGTTCTCACGCAGGAAGAACACGATGCCGATTGCCGTTACCATCAGATACTGCATCAAGTGAGAAGAAATAGCAACCGCCAGAGCAGTCTCCTTCGGAACGCCGAACGCACCCAGCGCCATCACGGCAAAGAACTGGAAGGTTCCCACGTATCCGGGAGCCGACGGGAGCATGATTCCCAGATTGACCACTACCAGCAGAAACACCGAGGCCAGCATCAGCTGCAACGGCGGCATCGACACATTAAAGGCGCTCACCATCAACAGATAGGAGGAAGCCTCCAGCAGCCACACGGCCACGGACAGCGCGACGACCAGTGCCAGAGAACGACGGCTCTTGAGCGCGTGAAGGCCCGAGATGAATACGCCGACCGCGCGCAGCAGGGGTCCCGCTACTCGGGCAGGCGCCCGACCGAGCACAAGATCCGCTACACGCCCAACCAGCGATTCCTTGGCGAGGAGAACGGCGATCACGACGGCGGCCGCAAGGAAGAGCAGCGTCGAGAACATCTGAACCTCCCGTCCCCAATCAGGTAGCCTGATTAGCAACGAGACAAAGGCGAGGAACAGGATCAGCGTGAGCCCGTCGCAGATTCTCTCCAGGATGATGGTCGCGACCCCGTAGGTCTTGCGCGCGCCGGTCTTCCGGCGCAGAAGATAGGCACGCACCACCTCTCCCAGGCGAGCGGGAAGCAGGTTGTTTGCGGTGAAGCCCATCATCAGCACGGAGAACGCTCCGCCAAACGGCAGGGGCGCCACAGGGCGGATGATGCGCTGCCACCGGAAGGTTCTTAGAAGGTATCCGATCAGGGTTGCGGCGGCAGCCGGGGCCACGAGTCGATAATCCGCACCCAGAAAAGCCGCTACCAGCTCAGATCCATTTACGTTCCGAGCGACTATCCACAGGAATACTCCGGTGAGCAGAAACCCGAATATACGTCCCCTTCGGGCCAATTTACCTCCAGGATTGGTACTTCACGACTCGGGAATTGCCTGGATCGGTCACGAAAATCGCCCCCTGGCTGGAAACGGCGATCCCTGTCGGCTGGTTGAAAGAAGCAGGATCCGCGCCGGGCATTCCCTTGGCGCCCTGTTGCTGGCCAGCCGCGTTCAACACGACGAACCGATTGCTCTCCGGCACCGTATAGTAGATGTCGCCGTTCGCGTCGACCGCGAGATACGGCTTGTTCACCACCGACTGGCTGTCCCAGCCGGTCACGGGGAATTGCGCCACCGGTTTATATTGCGGATCGAACTTCTGGATCCGGTGGTTCCAGGTATCGGCAACGTAGATGTTGCCGGCAGAGTCCACGGCAATCCCGACCGGTTCCTTCATCTGTCCAGGGCCCGCGCCATCCCCGCCAAACATCGTGATGAACTTGCCCTGCAGATCGAACACCTGCACCCGTTTGTTTCCAGTGTCAGTCACGAGGACATGGCCATCCGGCGTGATCGCGAGGCCGCGAGGCCCCCAGAAATTCCCCTGGTCCACGCCCAGCTGGCCCTTCGTATCGGCGAGGCTCCCCCACTTGCCGAGGAACTTGCCTGTGGGATCGAACCACTGAATTCGGTGGTTCCAGGTATCCGCCACGTAGACGTCCCCATTGGGTGCCACGGCGATACCCCACGGCTGGTTGAATTGACCGTCGCCGGTCCCCTGGCTGCCCCACTGGTAGGCCACGGTGCCGTCCGGCCGGAACGCCGTCACCTGAGCAGTAGCGGCGTCGACGACGTAGGTCGTCCCGTCGGGCGCCACAGCCACTCCCCTCGGCTGCGCAAGAACACTCGTACCCGCTGCGGTCTTGCCCAGGACGGTTATGCCACCCGCGGCCGGCTGTGCAACCGCGCTGCTGGCCGGTGCCACGCTGACCGGTGCAGGAGCCGCGGCGGGAGACGCCAGCGCCGAACCGGGCTGCAGGCCGATCCCCCGAGCGAGATCGGACCGCACAAAGAAATCGAATTCCCGTGAGCCCAGCGGATTCAGCGTCTCCTTGTACAGGAAATACCGCCACAGCTTGGTCCGGACGCTGGGATCCATTAGCCCCTGTATCGCGCTACTCCACGTCAGGGTCTTGTAGTCCTCCGGGTACCACCAGTTCAGTCTGCCCCTGATGGCGACGTAGTTGGTCAACGCGGAGCGTATCGGGTCCTCGTTAGGTGTCATCGCCAGGATCACCGGCACGTTCGTTGGCGTGGCGAAGGTGCGCGAGTAGTAGCTGCGGTTCTTATAGTCGCGAAGGTACCATTCAAACGGCCATGCGATGCTCTCGTGCACGACGCCGGAGCTATCCGTGTACCCCCCATCCAGGAGGATCGGCATGTCTGTCCCCTGGCCCGTCTCGGCCGCTATTCGGTTGATCTCGTTCACCACCATCGGCACGTCCGGCGACGTTTGCACGTACACCAGCATGTCCCGAGGGATGTCACCTCGGGCGTAGGTGACGCCCCACGCGGTGTGCACGGACAGGACGAAGAGTGCAACCAGCACCCCCAAGCCCGCGGGCGCCAGCACCCCACGACTTCCGTACCGCTTCCCCAGCACGAACATCACCACCAGAACCACGATCACCAGTAACCACATCGCCAACCGCTGGAGCAGCGCTGCCTGAATCCCCAGCTGTGTGCCGGCCACGGGCTGGGCGGCGACCAATCCCCCCAGGACGGTGGCGGCAAGCACGCCGGTGAGGGCGAGCGTCAGGACGCCAGGCCCGTTCGTAAACATGTTGCGGTCGACCCGCTTCAGTAGCCCCGCGATGGACATGGCACCAAGGAAGATCAGCGGCTGCGCTATGTGCACGGTGATCCAGGGCATCTTCTCCCCGGCATAGGTGTAGATGAGGAAGGCGCCCAGGAACCAGAGGATCATGAACCAGGTGAAGAAGCTCTGCGAGTTTACCCTGCGCCGAACCAGCACGAATACCAGGCCTCCAAGAGTGGCCAGCAGGGGCAGGAACTCGTACAAAGGCAGCAGCATGAAGTAGTAGAACCACGGTTGCCCACCGCGCGCCACACCCTGCTGCGCCATCCAGTACTGCAGGGCACCGATGCTTCCGGTGATGAGCCCTCGCGGATTCGTGAAGAAGGTCGTGTACAGTATGACGTTGATGCCCAGGAACAGCCCTATGCAGATTGCCCAATCCCTGACCGAGATGTCGCGGACTGCCGACCAAATGATGGAAGGCCGGCGGTCGCCTTTCGCTAGCAACATCTCGAGTCCGAAGATCACCGCGAAAATGAAGCCCGTTATGTACACCGACTCCTTCGTCGCGTACATGAATGCCAGACCAATCGCGGCCGCGTACAACCATCCCCGTTTTCGTCCGCGCAGGAAGCCGAAGATGCCGATAACCAGCAGCATCTCCCAGCCCGCCATGTAGATGTCTTCGCGCGTGAACCGCGAAAAGTAGAGGAAGGAAGGCGAGAAAGCGAACATCACGGACGCCAGCAGCGCGGCCGTCCGCCCCAATTCCTTTCGGAAGAAGTAGGGCGAGATCACGATCCACACGCCGAAGGTGGCGGCCATCATTCGCGCCGTGTAGTTGCTCGCCCCGAACATCAAGAAGAAGAAGGCATTGCCGATGAACTGGAAAGGACCGTGCATCATCGGGTCGTGAACGTAGCCGCGTCCCGTGTAGAGGTACCACGAGTAAAGCGCGTGAAGGCTCTCGTCGTGGTGGATGGCCCTCGAGCCCAGATCCCAGAAGCGAGTTGCGATGGCTATGATGGCCAGGCCAGCGTACGCGGCCAACTCCCAGTTGATGGTCAACTCGGCGAAGATAGGCCGGCTTAGTAAACTCTCTCCACTCCGTCGCTCTGCACTATCCGCCAGGGCCAAAACTCCTGCCTCCTTCGGTTGTTCGCTAATCCCGTCATCCCCGCGTGGTCTACCAGTCCTCAAAGGGCGCGCGCAACAGAATGTCCCGCTGATTCAGGTTGACCAGCCCGTGGCGCGCTACCATCCACGACCAGATCCCCGGCCACGAGAGCCTGCCGCCCTTGAGCGCGGGCGTGTACAGCCCCGGTTGGCGCGACGTGGACGGCGGCACAGCCTGGCCGGACTGGTACAGCTGAATGCTAATCCCCTGCGTGTTCGCCGTCGAATAGTCCACGCTCGGGGCCTTCCGGAGATACCATTTTAGAGGAACTCGCAGCTGTGGATCTACCGTTATCGTCTGGTCGTAGTACTGCGAGTAGTAAGCAGCCTCGGTGGCACCCGCTCGGAGGTATTGGCTGATCTCCTGGCCGACAACCAGTTCGCTGGGCGCCGACGCCATCCGGTAGTTAAGAAAAGCAGTGGTATGGATCAAGAAGAGCGCGCCTATGA
>JAJYKO010000076.1:0-2343 GCA_021788565.1 Chloroflexota bacterium | reverse complement strand
GCAGCCTCGGTGGCACCCGCTCGGAGGTATTGGCTGATCTCCTGGCCGACAACCAGTTCGCTGGGCGCCGACGCCATCCGGTAGTTAAGAAAAGCAGTGGTATGGATCAAGAAGAGCGCGCCTATGACCGTTGCCGCTCCCCCCAGAAGCGCCCTTCTCTCTGGCCCCTCCAGCATCAGTACAATCATTACCACGCCGCCCAGAACCAGCGCCGCATCACCATACAGATAGATCGCGGGGATGTCCAGACCCAGGATCGACGCTCGGTTCAGCACCTCAACTGTCACGAGCACTGGAACCACCACACAGGCGAACGCCACTGCCCACTGCCAGTTTGCTCGCACGTACCTCGCCAGGGGAAGGCCCCCTGACACAGCTCTCGATGCTAGGAAGTACAGCGGCACGAGCGTGACCACCGCTCTGGCAAGCCCGCCCTGCTGAAGCATACCCATCAGCAGCAGAATCATCGCCCACAGAGACAGGAACATATCAACCCGCTCTCTGCGCACGATGGTCGCCACCAGACGGCCCACCGCGACGACCAGCACCGGCAGCTCGTACAGCCCCACAATCTCCACCAGGCTTCCTCGGGATGACGAGAGGCTGAACGACTGGAGCCAGCCGGCCCACACACTCACTACGACGGACTGCACACCTGACAGGTTGGCCCCGAGCGCCGCCCCCAACGCAAGAGTCACGGCGACGAACAGCAGAACCGCCCGACGCCAGGTGGTATCTGCGCTCGCCCGGCGGATCCCGCCGAGGAACGCCGCGGGGCTGGGGTGAGTAAGCGCTCCGGCGATTCCGAGAGCCAGGATCACCGAGATGCCAGCCGGACCGCTCGCCACCAGACCGGCAAGAGCCGCTGCCGCCCCGTAAAGCCAGCGCGCGTTGCTCGACTTGGCGGATCGAGAAGCGGTCCACCACAGCAGCACCGACAGGGCAGCCGGCACGATTCCGCTTCCCACGTCCCTCGAAGCGAAGAGCAGCAGGGGAGAGAGTGCGAACCCGAAGGCGGCCACCAGAGCGGCTGCCCGTCCGAGGCTTTCGCGAACCAGGTATGGCGAAAACACGAGCACCACCCCGGCCAGAACCGAGAACATCCTCGCCGCGCCGTCTCCACCACCGAACAGGAACAGGGTGAGGGCCGTGCCATATGTAGGCAGAGGACCATCCCTCAACGCGGAGGGCATCCGGTCCAGCATGACGTGGTACGCCTGCGTCGCCAGCGTCCCCTCTTCGACGGACAGCGGGCGCTGGTCTAGCAGCAGCAGCCTCAATACAACCCCCAGCAGCACAGCCAGGGCATATAGGGCAGACTCCACTGTAGCCACCTGTTCAAGGTGGAAAATGGGGTTCGGGTAATCTCGATCCGCCTCCCGAGCCGGGCTCGAGACAACACTCGGCTGAACGCTGACCTCAGTCTTGCTTGACATTAAGCTCCGGCCTCACCCCGCGGGGCACTACCAAGATTCGGACCACCACCCCTACCGCGCTCCCTGCGGCACGTGGTACACCGTCACGTTACCACGGTGGAAAACCGGCTGCAGAATGCCGTTGAACCTCTCTGCGACACCGGTGCCATATTTCTCGATCTCCAGGCTCCCCACGAACACGTACTGCACGTGATACTTATCCAGGAGCGCCGGAATATCCGAACGGCTGGCCGTCGAGTAGATGGCGTCGATGTCCCTGGTGCGCCTCTGTGGCTCCTCGCCCTGACCTCGCCACTGCACCTCGTGACCGCCCCATCCCAGCACCGTGGGTAGACCCGAGAACGTGGAAACCCTCGCGTATTCCGAGTACTCCGGGCCCGTGGCTTCCAGCACCACCGGACGGCCCTGGACCGAGTTCGACAGCCACGTTATAGCAGCGTAGTCGTCGGGCCGAGCTGCCTTGTAGAACGCAAGCCCATCGAGCGTGGCTTGACCCTGGAAATCCTGAGTCTTGGAGGCCGTAGCCCCCCAAGGATACAGTAGCCCCACACATACCAGCAAGGCGAACGGAAGCAGCAGCACAACCCTGAACGGTACAGGCCTTAGCTCTCCCGCTGCCCAAACCATGCCGACGGACACGCCAAGCCCGAGCAACACCCACGCCTGGTAGTCGAACTTGAACACCGTGTTCATCCGCGTGCCAAACAGGTCCACCACAAAGACGAACTCAGGCACCATCACGAGGAACAGCCCGAGCGCGGCCAGGATCAAGACGAATGTCTCCGCCGCCAGAGTCGCGTTCGGCTCACGTCGTGAGGACAGAAGCCTCCGGTACGCGGCGATGGCCAGGATCAGAACTCCCCCGAGCAGCATGGCCGTCCCCAGCTTGATGCCAGCGACGATCAGC
>JAJYKO010000075.1 GCA_021788565.1 Chloroflexota bacterium | reverse complement strand
GCTCTGGGAGACGCTCACCGTGCTGGGCAGGAGGATGGTGCCCACCACCTGGCCCTGGCGCACGTGGTCCCCGACGTTGACGTCCACGCTCTGCACCTGCCCAGTGTTCAGCGCCTCCACCTGGATCATGGGCCCAGCCACCTGGGCGTTGTCGGTGGAGACGTAGAGCTGCTGGTTCAGCCAGTACTGGTAGCCAAAGTAGATCCCTGCCACCAGCACCACCAGCACGATCGGCAGGACGAAGCGCTTCCGCCCGGAGCGTCCTCCGGATTTCGACTCGGCCGACGGCACGGCCGTACCATCCTCTGGATGAAGGCCGTTCGCGCCCGGCGCCACAGCGGGCCGAGACGCGCTCGTGTTTTCCCGCAGGTTCTCTTTCATAGTACTGGCCCTTTCGGTAACGAGACTGGCATCGGGCACCTCCGATTCAGCCTTCGAAATCCTGTCGTCGTGCCCCACATGAGGGCTACTTACCGTCAGGAGAGCCTAACTCCCGGCCCGGGGCACGTCATGTACCGAAAGGCACATCGACTGGTTGATTTTCCAGGGTCGATGGAACGTGTCTCGCAAGGCGCGACAGAGGCTGGCTACTACGAGGAATATGGCAATGGACCAAGATCGGGAATACGACGTTCTTCTGATGACCACGGAGCGATTTCGTGCAATCCTTGTCTAAAGGACGAAAGCCGCAGTCTCGTCAGCGACGAAGGAGGGAATGATCGTGTGGTGGCAGGACCTGCTCTGGGGATTCTGGAACGGCCTTTCGGCCTGGATCGTCCTTCTCGTTCACGCGTTCGGGGGCTGGCATGGGTACCCCTTCTACGATGTCGCTAGAGCCGGGAACTGGTATGACTTCGGCTTCTTGCTCGGCGCGGGGTCTCCCCTTCTTGGCGCCCTCGGCGGAAGGTCTCGCGGCCGCTAGCGGGAGATCAGCCGGCCAGGATACCCCGCCTTCGAGCCGTCGCGATCGCCTGAGTGCGGCTGCTAGCACCCAGCTTGCCGTAGATGTTGTGGAGGTGGCGTTTGACCGTGCCTTCGGCGATGATCAGATCCGCCGCGATCTCTCGAGTGGACATCCCTTCTGACGCCAGTCGCAGCAATTCCAGCTCTCGCTGGCTCAAGAGGTGAGCGGCCAGGGGGCGGGGGCCGGGATTCGGGGGCCGGGAGTCCATTTCCGCCCCCTGCCCCCTGGCGCCCGACCCCTGGAACGCCGCTAGCAGACTCTCCAGGTATGCACGAGACGGCGCGGCGTTATCCGAAGTCTCGTCACCATCGAGCTTCTCCAGCAGCTGGGAGAGAAGAGAGTTCATGGGAGCCCCATTCTGAATGAAGGTGCGCACGTACCCCTCGGGCTCGGCTAGAGAGAGGGCCCTCCGCAGCGTGGCGAGAGCCGCCTTGCCCTCGCCCCCGGCCTCCAGCGCGAGGGCAAGGGTCGGGAGGGTATCGATCACGACACCCCAGTAACCGGCGCCCTCGGCCGCTGCTGCCAGAGAGGAGAGCACGGCGGCGGCCTCCTCGTGCCGCCCTTCGGCGAACAGAACCCGGCCGAGGGTGGAGTCCCTGTACTGCCTGATGTAGCTCAGCGGCTCCGCTGGGTCCCACTTCGCCCGCTTCGCCCACCCAGTTGCCTTGTCTAGCTGACCGCTCAGCAGCCAGGCCTGGGCCTCGAGCGACGACATCACCTCTGCCATCAGGTTGGACCCCGCCTCGCCCAGCCTGGATCTCAGGGCCGCGGACGATCTCTCTACGCGAAGTAGTGCCGCCACAGCGCCCTCCTGATCGCCCATCGCCAGTCTCATCTGGGACAAGCCAACGTTGGCGTACCACGCGCCGAGGCCGCCCCAATTCTCCAGTTGGCGGACTCCCTTCTCTATGTGGTGCCTGGCCTCCTCCAGGTCGTTCCATTCCAGGAGCACCCTTCCCAGGCCGATGTGAGCAAGCGAGCTAAGGAGCGACCATCCGCTTTCCGCAGTATCCATCTGGAGGGCCTGCTGGTAGAGGTGGACCGCGTAGCGCAGCTCCCCTCTCGTAGCCTGCAGGTCGCCGAGCTGAGCGAGAGCGCCAATAGTGACCATCACATTGCCCGCCGACTGACCCATTTCCGTGGCTTCCAGATAGGAGCGCTTAGCGGCAGACGAGTCACCACTCAAATCGTAGGCGATACCGAGCATGAGTGCCACCACGGATGCCACAGAATCGTTGCCTGCGGGCATGTTCGCAGACGCCCGCTGGGAGAGCTCCAGCGCCCCGGACATATCCCCCTGGAGGGCAGCCGTCATCGAACGAAGCGCGGCGATCTCGGCAGCGACATCCTGTGGATTTCCACCCTCGGCCAGGACTGCCTCCGCATCCACCAGCCTCGCCTCCGCGCCATCCAGATCTCCGATACCGAATAGAGCCCACCCGTAGGCGAGGCAAAGTCGAGGGTTTGGCCGGATGTACTCCTCGGGCAGCGCCCTCATCCACCTGGCGAGGGTCGTCATCTCGCCCCTCTTGATGGTGCCTTCGGACAGCCCCTCCACTAGATGCGCCGCTCGGAGGTAGTCTTCGGCGGCCAGGGCATGCTCTAGCGCTTCCGATGAGGAGCCATGCGCCGCCAGCCATTCGCAGGCACGCTCATGCAGACGCTTCACATGATCCCCGCGGGTTCGCTCCAGGAGACTCCGCAGAAAGTCGGCGAAAAGGTGGTGGTAGCGATACCACTGCCGCCGTTCGTCCAACGGAACGAGAAAGAGGTTCTCCTTTTCCAGCCGACGCAATATCTCACGGGAGTTGGGGCTGGAGGTCCCCGTGACGGCATCGCACAGAGGGGCGCAAAGTCGATCCAGGATAGAGGTAAGCAGCAGGAACTCCCGTGTTTCCTCGGGCAGCCGGTAGAACACTTCATCCGCCAGGTAGTCCAGCACGTACCGCTGGCTGCCGGTGAAGGCATCGACGAAGGATGAGATATCCTGCCTGCCTCGAACGGAAAGCGCGGCGAGCTGCAGACCGGCGATCCAGCCCTCGGTGCGGGCCTCCAGCGCCGCCACGTCTTCGGAGGGCAGATGGAGGCCCATCGTGTGGCCCAGGAAGGCCGATGCCTCCTCGGGGGAGAAGCGCAGCTCGGTTGCCCTCAACTCCAGCAGCTCACCTCGGGCTCGCAACCGGGAGAGGGATAGCTGAGGGTCCTCCCGGCTTACGATAGCCAGCTGTATTTGCGGCGGCTGATGGTCGAGGAGGTAGTTCATCGCGCGATGAATCGAGTCCTCGACTATCAGGTGATAGTCGTCCAGCACCAGGGCGAGCTCCAGCGGCAGGGCAGAGATCTCATTAATCAGTGTGATCAGGAAATCTTCCAGGCTCCCGGAACTGACCGCGTGTAGGTTCAGGGGAACTTCCTGGGCCAGCCTGGGGTAGAGGCCCTGGAGCGCCGTCACGAAGTAAGTCCAGAACCGAGCAGGGTCGTTGTCTCCCGCATCCAGGGAGACCCACCCAATCGCCTTCGGGCTTTGCCGCGCCCAGGTCGCGACCAGAGTGGTTTTCCCAAACCCGGCCGGCGCCGAAACCAGGGCGAGCTTTCTCGGCGCCGGCTGCCCGAGAAGCCGGATCAGTCGCTCCCTGGGCACCAGGTCCGGCCGGGTCAGGGGAATCCGCAGCTTGGTGGCTACCAGCTCGGGTGGCATTGAGCGATCGCTCACAGGCCTCAATTTTGAGGCTCGGCTCCCCATCGAAAACCTCAGGCAGGCGAGATTCCTCGGCTGGAGCGCGCCTTCCCGCCGCACTGCCAGTCTGTCCAGATTATGTCACTCTCATCCAGCACGAGCAATCGGCACTCCCATAGGCGGGTTCACCGCGCGTGCTGAGAACGCGAATACGTGGGGTGGGAAATTGGTCCTCGCCCCACGTACTTGCCGGGCTACCGTCTATGTCTAGCTCCTGGTGACCTTATCTCCGTCCCGGAGGTCTCCCTGGCCAGCTACCACTACCTCTTCGCCGGGCTGCACCCCGCTCAGCACCTCCGTGGACCCGTTCTGCTGGATGCCCAGCTTCACCGGCCTAGCGTGAACCGTGTCACCGCTGACTACGAACACCGAGTTCTGCCCCGTTTTCGCGACCACGGCTTGCTTGGGTACCAGAAGGACGTCGTTCTTCTCCTGGGTCACGATTCTGACCTCGGCAAACATGCCCGGCCTCAGCTTTCCATCGTCGCTGGCCGGCATCACCTTCACCTGGAAGGTCCGGCTCTTCGGATCAGCGCTGGGTGCTATCATGGTGACCTTAGCCGGGAACACGACACCGGGGTACGCCGCCGCGGTGATCTCCGCCTTCTGCCCCTCGCTCACCTGCCCGATCTGAGTCTCTTCTACCCCGAGTACTAGCTCTACGTCGGACGACTGTATCGACACAATCGGTGAGCTCGGGCCGACCAGCTGCCCCACCGACTGCACCCTCTCAGAGACCACGCCATCCACCGGACTGACTACTTCAGTCTCACCCAACCCTATCTGCGCCACCTCGACAGCCGCCTGGGCCTGCATCACGCCGGCCTTCGCCATCCCCAGATCGTTGGAGGTATAGGGGCTCTGCGTCAAGGCGAGCTGTTGTTCCGCGGACGCCACGGCATTCTCAGCCTGCTTCACATCTTCTTCAGTCGGCCCCGCCTTCAATAGCCGCAGGTTGGCCGCTGCAGCCACCCGCTGCCCCTGCGCCGCCGACACTGCCGCCTCCGCCGCGTGGATATCCTCCTTCGTAGCGCCCCGTTTCATCTGCTCGACCGTTGCGGTGGCAGCAGCGAGGCTGGCCTTGGCGGTGTCGTACGCGGTCTGAGCCGCGGCAACCTCCCACGCCAGTGGCCGGCTCTTCAGGAGGTCCAGCGCGGCTACGGCGCTGTTGTAGGCCGTCTGCTTCGATTGAAGATTCGCGGTAGCCTCCCCGACTGAAGATCCCCTCGTTGCCCAGTACTTCTCATCACTCCCGCCGTCCTTCAGTTTCGCGTACTGGTCCTCGGCGTAGGACAGCGCCGCGAGCGTCGCGTCCACCCGCGCCTGCGCATCCGCGAACTCAGCCGCCTTCGGCCCCGCCTTGACATCGGCCAGCTTCTCTTCCGCCGCCTTCACGTTTGCCTTTGCGCTATCCACCGCGGCGAGCGCCTGCCCCCATTGGCTCTGAGTTGGCCCAAGCTTCACCGTGTCCAGTTTCGCCTGCGCCGCTTCCACGTTGGCCCTCGCGCTATCGACCTGCGCCTGCGCTGCCTGTACCTGCTCTTCCCTGGCTCCCTTTTTCAGTAGATCTAGCCTCGCCTGCGCGGACTCCACGGCCAGCTGCGCCTGAGTCACCTGCTCAACCCGAGGTCCAGCTCGCAGGCTCGCGTACTTTGCCTCAGCCGCCGCCAGATTCGCCTGGGCCTGGGTCAGCTGTGCCTTCAGGGACCCCGCATCCAGCTCGGCGATCACGTCCCCTTTTTGCACCCTGCTGCCCACATCCACGCTGAGCTTCTCTATTCTGCCGATCCCTTTGGGCAGAACGCTCACCTGGCTGGCTGCCTTCACGTCTCCGCTGTAGGAGAGGTTGGCGCTTATCGGCCCCAGCACCACCGGCGCCGTCTTCACCGTCACGGCCGCTACAGTCTGGGCCGGTGCCGCCTGCTGAGCCACACGCTGTCCGGCCACGAACCGGTATCCGTAGACACCCAGCACCGCCACGGAGAGGACCACTGCCGCCAACAGTATCCATCGATTTCGATTGCCCTGCCGGACGCCCCCGGCCACGATTTCCGCCTGCATCGCTCTCCTCCTCTCTGAGTAAGCGCTTGTTTGAGAACCTAGCCTACAATTTGGTCGATCGGGACCCATCCACTTGATGACTGGCGCACATCTTCACCGGCACACGAACAGGTTCGGCAGTCAGCTTCTCCAGCCCGTCCATTCCCATGCTCACCTGGCGCGCCGCCCCAGGCTCAACCCGGACCGTCTCAGCCGCCTGGTGGGACCGAGCGCCCCGCTTGAACCTGGCCGACACCCACTCCTGAATGTCGTCCATTACCGTGTAGCCGGCAGGCACCACCACCAGCGTCAGCAGCGTGGAGGTAAGCAGCCCGCCTATCACCACGATCCCCATGGGAGCCCTGGTGGAGGCACCCTCGCCTAGCTTCGACGCCACAGGCAACATCGCACACACCATCGCCGCCGTCGTCATGAGTATGGGCCGCAGCCTGGTCGGTCCCGCCTCGAGCAGCGCCTCCAATCGAGAGTAGCCCCGGGACCTGAGGGTATTCGTATAGTCCACCAGCAGGATGCCGTTCTTTGTCACCAGTCCCATCAGCATGATCATCCCCACCATGGACATGATGTTCAGGGTATCGCCGGTGACGGCGAGCGCCCCGATCGCCCCCACGGAGGCCAGCGGCACCGCACCCATGATCACCACCGGGTAGATCAGTGAGTTGAACAGCGCCACCATCAGCATGTACATCAGCACCACCGAAAAGATCAGCGCCAACCCCAGCGAACCGAAGGCATCGTCCTGCTGCTCCGACTCGCCGCCCAGGGAGATCTTGTACCCGTCGGGCAACGCGAGCCTGTTTACCGCTTTCTTGACGTCGTCCGCTACGTCGCCCGAGGGACGCGCACCCGTGAGTCCCGCTCCGACGTTGACCCGTCGCATCCTATCCGTGCGCGTTATTTCAGTTGGTCCCTCTACGGGTACCAGTTTTGCCACCTGGTCCAGTTTGACCCGAGCCCCGGTCGGAGTCGTCAGTGGGATGTCCGGGATCGCGGTAAGCTCCGAGCCCGCGGCGGCAGCGTACATTACCCGAATGTCCACCTTGTCCTCATTGTCCCGGCGGAGCTCCGACGCTACCGTGCCCTCGATGGCCGTTTGCACGCTGGAGGCGACCTGCGCGGTTGTGAGCCCGAGGTCTGCCAGCTTGGCATGGTCGATCTCCATCCGCATTTCCGGCGAGCCCGCGGCGGCGCTGTTGGTTACGTCGACAGTGCCCGGGGTCTTTCGAACGATATCCTCGATCTGACCGGCCAGCTTCGTGAGGACTGCCATATCCGAGCCACTTATCGAGACCGTGATCGGTTGCGCGCTCCCGTCCCCAAACATGCTGGACGGGCCCGCCTGCCCCTTCATCCCTGGGATCTTGGAGATCATCGAGCGGACGTCCGCGGCGACCTGATTGACGCTCCGCTTGCGCTGCGACAGCGGCTTCAAGTTCACGTAGATGGTGCCCTTCCTCGAAGACGAGTCCCCAACTATAGAGATGAGGCTATCTACCTCCGGCAGGGCCGCGATCTGCTTCTCCAAACCTTGCGTCGCATGACTGGTCGCGTCCAACGTGGTACTCGCGGGCATCTGGATCTGGGCGGTGAACGCCCCCTGATCCGACTGAGTCATGAACTCGAAGCCAACTGCCCCCAGCCCCACCAGGGCGATGCCACCGACGAAGGCCAGGAGGCCGACAAACAGCACCAGCCACCGCAGGCGAAGGGCCCGGCCGAGCACGCGTCGGTAGCCGCGAGCCAGCGCGTCGTAGCCAACTTCCCATCGCCTCCACACCGGGGCAAGGGGTGATCGCTCTTCATCACCGGCTGCCAGCCAGCGCGAAGCGAGCATCGGTGTCAGCGTGAACGACATGAGCAAGGAGAAGAGGGTCGCGGTGACGATCGCGCCGCTGAACTCCCTGAAGAACTGGGACGTCATTCCAGTCGAGAACGCCAGGGGAAGGTACACCACCACGTCCACGAGGGTGATGGCGACTGCCGCGGCCCCGATCTCCGCGCGTCCTTTCAGTGCGGCCGACCACGGACTCTCCCCCAGTTTCGTGTGGCGGTGTATGTTTTCGAGGATTACGATGGAGTCGTCGACCAGGATACCGATCGTCAGGGATAACCCCATCATGCTCATGAAGTTCATCGAGAACCCGAGCGCCCAGATCACCCCGAAGGTCGCCACCAGCGAAGTTGGGATCGAGATCAGGACGATCAGGGTGGAGCGCCACGTATGGAGGAACAGCAGCAGGACAAGGGCGACGATCAAGACCGCGTCTCGCAGACTGCCCTGCACGCCGTCCAGAGACTGCCGCACGAACTCCGCGTTGTCCATCACCACGGAATACTGCACTCCTGGCGGCAGAGTTGGGGCCAGGCTCTTCATGGCCTTCTGAACGCCCTGGGAGACCGAAACGGTATTCGCGGTCTGCTGCTTCTGCACCACGATCGCCAAGCCGTCTTTCCCATTGATGCGGCTCAGAGCCGTCTGCTTTTTGAAGCCGTCTTCGACGCTCGCGACGTCCTTGAGCCTGACCACGGCGCCGTTGGGCGCGGCGGAGAGGACCAGGTCTCCAATCTGGCCGATCTCCTGGTATAGACCGTAAACTCGTACGCTGTACTGGCTATCCTCGTCCTCCACAAACCCGCCGGGAACCGACAGGTTCGCGGCTGAGAGGGCGCCGGTCACCTGGGAGAGGGAGATTCCCCGGGCATCCAGCTTGCTCCGGTCGATCTTGACCTGGATTTCCCGCTCACGTCCGCCCCACACCTGGACGGATGACACGCCCGGTACAGCCTCCAGCTTCGGACGTATGACGGTGTCGACCAACTGGTACGCGCCGTCGGGGTTGCCATCCCAGCTAACACCTGCAACCAGGATCGGTTGGTCGCTCATGCTGAACTTCATGACGGCTGGGCTCTTGGCGCCGTCGGGCAGGCTGGCTCGAACGACGTTGACCCTTCTCTCCACCTCCTGCGCGACTACATCGGGGTCGGCGCCGACCTCAAACTCCAGAGTGGAGAGGCTGTATCCATCTCCTGCCGTCGAGCTGAGCTTCTTGAGACCCGCGGTGCTGGCCAGCGCGTCCTCGATCGGCTTGGTGACGCGAGACTCCACCTCTCGCGGCCCGGCTCCCGGATACGCAACCTGGACCGCGATCACAGGGATCTTTATGCTAGGCCAGAGGTCCACTGCCATTGCGCGATACGCAACGACCCCGCCCATCATGATTGCGAGCACCGCCATGATGATCAGAAGCGGGCGCTTGATCGAGATAGATGTCAACCACATGGCTTGCCTCTCTGCCTCCTCTCAACAGGGACTGACGCCGGGGTCGCCCTTCCACGACTTCTTTGTCGTCGCACAGGGTAGCGGGCAGCGAGATTGGCAGCATCAGACGAAGGGTGAGTTGCTGATAAGAAGAAAGGACCGGGTGGAAGTCGGCCCTCTTAGCTTGAGGTCGTACCGGAGACTACAACAATTGTCGTACGAGGCCTCGACGCGATACAGTTCACGTAACGTCTGACGGGTGGGGGACTCGAAGCCGGCCGCTCATTGCCGACCTAACCCCCCGGCCCCCTTCCCCACAGGGGAATGGGGAGCTTCCTTCCCCCTTCCCGCGTCGGGAAGGGGGGTTAGGGGGGTTAGGTCTCGACCGGCACGCCTCGACGTTCCAAGTCTCTAAGGCATCGAACGATCGGGCAGGGTCGGGCTTTAGCCTCACAGCGGCTGGTCGAAGTCGAGGGTCGCTAGGCCTTCTCGCAGCGCGTAGAGCGCGGCTTCGGTACGGCTGGCCAGATGCAACTTGCTCAGGATGTTGCTGACATGGGTGCGGACCGTTGCCTCGCTGATCACCATCTCGTCGGCGATCTGCCGGTTGCTCATTCCCTTCGCGAGCATCCGAACTACCTCCACCTCTCTATCCGTGAGCGGGTCGGGCGAGGTGGGCCGTCCACCGGGATGAGATAGCTCGTGGAGCAATTTCCGGGCAATGGCAGGATGAAGCGACGCTTGCCCTGAGTGAACGCGGTGGATTGCTTCCACCAATTCCTCCGGACTGGAATCCTTGAGCAGGTAGCCCAGGGCACCGGCCTTGATGGCCGGGAACACCTTCTCATCGGCGGCGAAGCTAGTGAGCACCAGGATACGCGTCGAAGGCTGCTTGATCACGATCTGTTTGATAGCCTCGATGCCGTCCATCTTCGGCATCACCATATCCATCAGGATCACGTCCGGCCGTAGCCTGTCGGCCAGTTCGACGGCTTGCTGGCCATCTCCTGCCTCCCCCACGACATCGATCTCGGATTCGGTGGCAAGGAGGGCCTTGATCCCTCGACGGACGATGGCATGATCGTCGGTGATCAGTACGCGAATCTGCTCGTTCATAGATCGACCTCCACCCTCACATTGGTGCCCTGCCCCGGAGTGCTGGACACCGTCAGTCTTCCACCCATCGCGGCGGCCCGCTCTTCCATCCCGCGGAGGCCCAGTCCTCCGCATTCGCGCCCGCGGTCAGCTTCGAAGCCATTTCCGTCATCGGTGATCTCCAGAATCACGCTTCCTTCACCCATCCGAAGCCGCAGTCTCACCGCCTGGGCCCCTGAGTGCTTGAGAACGTTGTTCAGCGCCTCCTGGGCTATCCCGTAAAGACCGCTCTCGACATCCACCGGCAGATGGGCCGTACCCTCAATCTGGAAGTCCGCTGCAAGCCCTGCCCTGCCCTCCACCGACTCCAGCCTGGCCTGTAGGGCAGAGACCAGTCCCTCCTTCTCCAGTACGGAAGGCCGCAACTCGAAAATCAGGGATCTCATCTCTCGGAGAGCCTGCTGGGTAGTTGCCCGAAGATCCCTCAGGTGCTCCGCCGCTTCGGCCGTCTGCCCCGCCAAGAGCAACCTGGTGGCCGCCTCCGAGTACAACGTTGCACTGTACATCGCCTGCGTGACGGAGTCATGAAGGTCCCTGGCCAGCCGGTTTCGTTCCTCAACCACGGCTAGCTGCTGCGCCTGCTGATAGAGCCGTGCGTTTTCCACAGCCACGCCGATCTGGTGCCCGATAGAGCTAAGCAGCTGGATATCCTGAGAGGTGAACTCCCTGGTGTCGCCGCTGACCACGAAAAGGGCGCCCAGCACAACTCCCCTGGAGCTGATTGGAACGCACGCAAGAGAGCCGCCCATCCCCTCAGCGAAGGCGATCCTGGAGAGGCGCAGGTCCGACGATATGTCGCTGACCACCAGTGGCTCGCCACTCGCAGCGACATAGCCGGAGAAGCCTTCGCCGATTTTCCGGTCGCGAACATCATCCACTACGTCGGGGCTGAGCCCCTGATGCGCCTCCAACAAGAGTGTCCCGTCCCGCGCATTGCGCAGATAGATCCCGCCCCTTTCAAGCCCCGACAGCTGGAGAGTCTTGGACAAGGCATCTCGAAGGACCTCACAGAGATTCAACGACCGGCTCATGACGACGGAGACCGCGTTGAGGGTAGCGAGCTCCTTGGTTCTGTCCGCGACCTTCCGCTCTAGATCTGAGTAGGATTCTTGCAGCTCGGCGGACATCGCGTTGAACTGGTTTGCCAGCTTTTCCAGTTCATCACCTGTTCTGACGTCGATAGTACGGCCGAACTTCCCGCCGGCCACCTCCTGGGCGGCGGAGATCAATTCTGCGATCGGCCCCGTGATGTGCCTGACACCCAGGGTCACCACGATGGCCGGAACCGCTACACCTAGCGCCAATAGAAGCAGCAGGAAATTCCTGTAGCCCTGGCTCGCGCTCATCAACTTGCCCCACTGCTCTTCGGTTACGAGGCTCCACGATGTGCCGGGCACGGAGGCGTAGCTCGCGACGATACCCTGCACCTCTCTGCCCGGGGTGCTTGGCGCAGTCCCTCTCGCATCCAACAGCCGCCGCACGATCGGGCGGCTCGAGTAGTCCTTGCCGATCTGGTCGGCATCCGAGTGGTATATGACGCGGCCGGCGCCGTCCACGATGTAGGTCGTGCCGTTGTCCCCTATGCGAAGCTTCACGATGCCGCCGTAAAAGGTGCTTACGGCCGTGGCTCCAAGGTGGAACATACCTGCCAGCGTGCCCTGGAACTCATTCCTGTCATCTGTAATCGGTACGGCCACGACGACCACATCTGAGCCATTCGGTCCGTCGGCAACCACATCGGAGAGGACGGTGGAGCCATAACGAAGCATCTGGTTGTAGTAGGTCCGGTTGGCCCAGTTCTGGCCCAACGCGTCCGGGCGAGGCGGCTCAGCGGCTACGACAACGCCGTACCGATTCAGGAT
>JAJYKO010000074.1 GCA_021788565.1 Chloroflexota bacterium | reverse complement strand
CATTAGCGGCGGCTCCCCCGGTGCCGTTGCATTCGAACAGGCGCTCACCGCGATCTGCATAAGAATGGCGAAGGCCATTGCCGGAGACGGGGAGGGCGCGACGAAGCTGATCGAGGTCGCCGTGGATGGTGCCGCGAGCGAGCGGGACGCCCGGCTGGCGGCGCGCGCCGTTGCCGCCTCGAACCTGCTGAAGGCTGCTGTGTATGGGTGCGATCCCAACTGGGGGCGCATTGCCTGCGCCGCGGGCTACTCCGGGGCCGACCTGGAGGAATCGCACCTGGACATTGCTATCGCGGGCTTCCCTGTGCTCCGTGGCGGACGAGTGCTGCCTTTCGATGCTGTTGCCGCCAGCAACGCCCTCAAAGCGCCTGAGGTGAAGATCGAAGTGAATCTCAACCTTGGGAATGGCCATGCGACGGCTTGGGGGTGCGATCTGACTGAGGAGTACGTTGTTATCAACAGCAAGTACACGACCTGAGAGGCCCCTGATGGAGAAACCGGATTACTCGGTCGCCGCCGTGTTGGTGGAGGCCATCCCGTACATCAACCGCTACATAGATAAGACTATCGTCGTGAAGATGGGCGGTAGTACTATGGATTCGGATCAGACGGTGCTGCAGGATGTGGCCCTCCTCAGCCGGCTGGGCATCACCGTCGTGGTAGTGCACGGAGGCGGCCCCGAGATTTCCGAGTGGATGCGCCGGGTGGACAAGAAGCCGCAGTTCGTCGAAGGGCTGCGCGTCACGGACCAGGAGACACTGGACATTGCCACGATGGTGCTGCGGGGAAAGGTGAACGCGGAACTGGTAGCTCGGCTGAACGGCATGGGCATCCGGGCCGTGGGGCTGTGCGGCGCCGACGCCGGGCTGTTCCAGGCGAGCCAGCGTGATCCTCGCCTGGGATACGTGGGGGACATTACCCAGGTGGACCTGAGGTTCATGAACCTGCTCACGACTCAAGGCTACCTGCCGATCGTCGCGCCGATCGGCTTTGGGGAAGGCGGGGTGCTACTCAACATAAATGGAGATACGGCGGCGGGTGAGCTTGCGGCGGCACTCAGTGCCGAAAAGCTGATCTTCTTCACCGACGTGCCCGGCATACTGGATAAGGACGGTAAGCTTCGGGCGCAGTTGACGGTGCCAGAGGCCGAGGAGCTAATATCGTCGAGCGCCGTGACCGGAGGTATGATTCCGAAGGTGCGGGCTTGCGTAAAGGCGCTGACAACGGTAAAGAGAACGCATATCATTGACGGTAGGGTGCCGCACGCTCTGGTTCGGGAGCTGTTCACCGATACGGGCGTCGGCACGATGATTGTGGCTTCTTAGGGAGGTGTGGAATGGCGGTATCCCCTGTGGTGATGAACGCACTGAAGAGGGCGGCGCTGGCCGGGTTTATCGCCGCGCTCACCGTTTTCATGGATGAGGTGCGCCGATCGGAGGAGCGGCAGCGCGAACTCGAGAAGCGGAAGAAGTAGATAAGTGAGGTGACCAGCATGACCGACTGGCGGGAGTTGGAAAGCAAGCTGTACATGCCAGTCTTTCGGCGCGTGCCCCTCGTGATCACGAAGGGCGAAGGCAGCCGAGTGTGGGACGACACCGGGCGCCAGTATCTGGATCTGGTGGCGGGCTGGGCTGTCGACAGCCTCGGACATTGCCCTCCTACGGTGGTGGACGCCGTCTGTAAGCAGGCCGGGACATTGATCCAGACCTCCAACCAGTATTACACGATTCCTCAGCTGGAACTGGCTCAGTTGCTCATTGACAACTCTGCGCTGGACAGGGTCTTCTTCGCGAACAGCGGCGCCGAAGCCAACGAGGGAGCGATCAAGCTGGCCAGGAAGTACGGCAAGGTGAAGCTGGGTGGCGCCTACGAGGTGATTAGCACTCTGAAGTCGTTCCACGGCCGTACCCTGTCGATGGTTGCCGCTACGGGGAAGCCTGCGTATCAGAAGGACTTCGTGCCACTGCCTCCGGGTTTTCTGAACGTGCCGTACAACGACATCGACGCCATCAAGCAGGCGACCAACGAGAAGACCTGCGCGGTCATGATAGAACCGATTCAGGGAGAGGGTGGCGTCAATATTCCCAGCGACAAGTTCATGCAGGATCTGCGCGGCTGGTGCGACGAGAAGAAGTTGTTGCTGATCCTCGACGAGGTCCAGACCGGAGTTGGGCGCACCGGGACCATGTGGGCCTACGAGCAGTTTGGTATCGAGCCGGACGTGATGACGGTGGCGAAAGGTCTGGCAAGTGGCGTGCCGATTGGGGCCTTCCTGTGCAAGGAAGAGTTTGCCGTGTTCGATCCCGGCGATCACGGCTCGACTTTCGGCGGTAATCCCCTTGCCTGCGCCGCCGGCACGGCCGTAATGCGCTACATTCTGGACCACGATCTGCCTGCTCACGCGGGGAAGGTCGGCGCGCATTTGATGAAGGGCCTGGATGAGCTCAAGTCGCGGAGAACGGACATCGCCGACGTCCGCGGCCGCGGCCTACTAGTGGCCGTCGAGTTCAACCAGGAGAAGACTGCCGACATTCTCAACCGCTGCCTTGAGCGCGGCCTGCTGCTGAACGCGGTCTCGCCGACGATCCTGAGGCTGTTCCCCGCCCTCACTATCACGGAGGGCGAAATCGACGAGGCGCTCAGCATCCTGGAGAGCGCCCTGTAGTCGACATATCGTTGTAGGGGCGGTTCGCGAACCGCCCCTACTAAACTCCTACGACTCGATCTTCGCGACTCGCCGGGCGTGGCGCTCTTCGCCGCTGAAGCGCGCGTTCACCCAGGTTCGTACCACCTCGAGGGCTGCGCCAACCCCGATGACCCTCGCGCCCATGCAGAGGACGTTGGCGTTGTTGTGCTCCAGGCTGGAGTGGGCGCTGAAGGTATCGTGGCAGAGGGCTGCCCGCACCCCTCTCACCTTGTTTGCGGTGACGCTGACGCCGATGCCGGTGCCGCAGATGAGAATCCCCCTGTCGAACGTTCCATTCGCGACCGCCTCGGCAACCGGCCGTGCCACATCCGGATAGTCCACCGATGCGGTGTCGTAGCATCCGAAGTCCTCGACTTCGATAGACATGTCCTTCAGCAGTGCCACGATCTCCCGCTTGAGGTTCACCCCAGCGTGGTCGTTTCCGATGGCGATCTTCAAGAGCCGGTCTCCTTTTCTAACTCTGGATGTCGATGGGGCCCAGGAGTTGTGCAATTTCCGTTTCAGGGACCGCGCCTATGCGGCGCACGGTCGGAGGGTTCGTGGTGATGTCCACCACCGTCGAGTCGCGCCCGATCGGACAGGTGCCACCGTCGATAATGAGAGCTATGCGGTCGCCAATCTGGCGATTCACTTCGTCGGCAGTTACGGCGCTCCGCGAACCCGAGAGGTTGGCGCTCGTCGTGGCGAGTGGGCGGCCCACGGCCTCAATCAGTGCCAGCGGGATCACGTGATCGGGCATTCTGAGGCCGACTGTGTCGAACGGCTGGCCGGTTTCGATATCGGAGTCTGGCCTGGCGGTCACCACGATGGTGAGGGCTCCTGGCCAGTACGCGCGGTAGAGCGTCTCGAGACCTGGCGTGCTCGGGTCGGTGATGGTCGCGAGTTGAACAAATTCGGCGAGGAGGAGGGCTATTGCCTTGTGCGGCGGCCGCTCTTTGATGGCGTATAGCCGCTTGACCGCATCCACGTTGGCCGGATCGGCGGCGATGCCATAGACGGTGTCGGTAGGAAAGGCTATCGCTTCGCCCGAGCGGATGAGGTCGGCGGCACGTTCGATTAGGGCGTGCTGCCCGGCTGCGTCCGAGGGCCACCGTGCGATCTCAGCGCGGGTCTTTCTATCCATTGAAGCCTCCTCATCATAGCTGTATCGAGAGTACCCTCTCCAGATTGGCGTAGTCTCGGATCACGCGGACGTCGGCGCCCGGGTAGAGATCGCGAGCGTATTGTGAGAGGGTGACACCCTGACCGTCCCCGATCTCGAACAGCAGGGCTGCTGGCGGTTCCAGTTGGTCTTTTGCCTGCGCCATGGCACGCCGGATCAGAAGCGTACCATCTGGCCCGCCGTCCAGCGCCAGTCTGGGCTCGTATCGGGCCACCTCTGGCATCAACTGATCCACTTCACCGGAGGGGATGTACGGGAGATTGGCAACCAGCAAGTCCAGCCGCTCTGCTACCCCCTCCAGGAGGTTACCGTGGCGGAAGTCGATGTGGCTCGCGGCGCCGTGGCGCTCGGCGTTGCGACGGGCGATCTCGAGTGCCTCACGCGAGGCATCCACAGCTACGATGTGAGCTCTGGGACATCGAGTGGCGAGGGCGATCGCTATCGCTCCGGATCCAGTCCCCAGATCCGAGACTTCCAGGTCGCGATCCTTCACCGCGGAAAGCCGATCGCAGATTCCGATCGCGTGCTCGAGCAGGATCTCCGTCTCTGGTCTGGGTATCAGTACCGCCGGACCCACCTCGAGGTCGAGGCCGTAAAATTCCCGGTGCCCTGTAACGTAAGCAGCCGGCTCGTGACGGGCCCGGCGCTGCACGAGAGCGTCGTATCGGCTCCGCTGGTGAGGAGACACGCCGGCCTCTGGGTGAGTCATTAGCCAGGCTCTGGAGACGTTGAGAACCTCCTGAAGCAGAAGGCGCGCCTCCGACCTCGCGTCCTCGATCCCGGCCGCGGATAGTGTCTTCGTGCCCTCCGCGAGCAGATTACCCGCGGAGGCTCCGGAGTCGTTCTGCGTATCTTGCTTGCCCATAATCTGGAATTGCACTATACGGGATCGGCTCCCAGCCCCGAAGGCCTTGAAGGGGCGCTCGCTCGCGTGGAGCGCTACTTGCTACCGTCGAGAGGGCGACGCTATGCGCTGGCTGTTGTCAGGCAGGGACTGCCTCAGCCTGCCCAACTCCCGCTGCAGCGAGGGCGTCGATGATCCCGTCGATCTGACCCTCCATTATGGCTGGAAGGTTGTGTACCGTCAGACCGATCCGATGGTCGGTTAGCCGGTCCTGCGGGAAGTTGTAGGTACGAATCTTCTCGGATCGTTCGCCCATGCCCACCTGGGCCCTTCGGGCTTCGCTCGCGCTGGCCTGAGCTTTCTCCTGCTCTATGGCGTACAACCTTGCCCGCAGCACCGACATCGCCTTGATCTTGTTCTTGAGCTGCGACTTCTCGTCCTGGCAGGTAACAACGAGGCCCGTGGGCAGGTGAGTTATGCGAACCGCGGAGTCCGTGGTGTTGACGCTCTGACCGCCGTGCCCCGTGGACCGATAGACGTCGATTCGTAGGTCTTGCTCGTTGATCTCGACCTCGACCTCGTCGGCCACCGGCATCACTATCACGGTAGCCGTCGAGGTGTGTATCCGCCCACCGGATTCTGTGACGGGAATGCGCTGCACACGGTGCACGCCGCTCTCGAACTTCAGGCGGCTATATGCTCCCTTGCCGGCCACCTCGAAGATCACTTCCTTCAGCCCGCCTATGCCGGTCTCGTTGGTATTGAGCACTTCGATCTTCCAGCGCCGGCTCTCCGCGTACCTACTGTACATTCGATACAGGTCCGCGGCGAAGAGGCCGGCCTCTTCGCCGCCGGTCCCAGCGCGGATCTCTACGATCACGTCCCGATCGTCGTTCGGGTCCCTGGGTCTCAGGATGTCCAGAAGCTTCTCTTCCAGCGCGGCGCGCTGGCCTGCCAGCACTTCCAGCTCTTCGCGTGCCAGCGCCTGCAGATCTAGATCGTTCCTCGACTCATCCAGGAGCTGGCGCGCGTCCCGAATCTGCCGTTCGACCTGCGTGAACTCGCGATAGAGGCCGACCGGCTCCTGGAGCTTCGACTGCTCGCGACCTAACTTTTGAAGCTGCTCGGGGTCCGAAGCCACCTCGGGCCGAGACAGGAGAGCTTCTATCTCGTCGTAACGCTTCTCCATCTCCTCAATACGTTCAAACAACTGCCATCACCCCTTTGCCGACAAGAGGTGCTGGACGGCCGTCTCCCGGGACTCCTGCCACTGCTGGCTCTCCGCGAGGTTCCTAACTGTAACGGTCCCCTCGGTGACCTCTTGCTCACCAAGTATAAAAGCAAACTGGGCTCCAAGGTTGTTGGCCTGCTTGAGTTGGGACTTCAGACTGCGAGGGCCGAGTGCGAGCACACATTCGACTCCTGCGCGTCGAACCTCGTCCGCCAGCCGAAGTGCCGCCACCTTTGCGGCGTCGCCCTGGTGGGCGACGTACACCACCGGCTTACCAACTTCAGGCACCTGAATGCCCTGCTGCTTGATGTTCAATATTATCCGCTCGATCCCGACGGCGAACCCGATGCCCGGGGTGGGCTTCCCGCCCAACTGCTCCATGAGCCCATCATAGCGGCCGCCGCCCCCTACCGCGGACTGGGCCCCCACCGTCTGAGGCCAAATCTCGAAGACCGTCCTCGTGTAGTAATCCAGGCCACGAACGAGCCGTGGGTTCAGGTATACTGGGAGGTCCAGCGCCTGCAGCATCTCCCTCAGGGCCGCGAAGTGCAGCTGGCACTCCTCGCAAAGGTGCTCGGTGCTCGCCGGCGCGGTCCGGATGGCAAGCTGGCACTGGTCGTTCTTGCAGTCCAGGAGGCGCAGCGGGTTCGTTTCCAGACGCCGCAGGCAGTCGGGGCACAGTTCGTCTCTGTGCTGGGAGAAGTGTTGCTTCAGCGCCCTCAGGTAGCCGGGGCGGCAGTTTCTGTCTCCGATGCTGTTCAGCTGGATGCTCAGACCGCGCAGCCCCAACGCTTCGAAGAAGCGCCAGGCCAGCAGAATCACCTCGGCATCCACCGTCGGATCCGCTTCTCCGATCACTTCGACGTCGAACTGGTGGAATTCCCTGTACCGTCCCGCCTGTGGTCGATCGTAGCGAAACATGCTGCCGAGGAAGTACAGCTTGACCGGATGAGGACGGTTGGCCAGGCCGTGCTCCATGTACGCCCGCATTATCGAGGCCGTGGCCTCGGGGCGAAGGGTGAGGCTGTCCCCGCCCTTGTCCTCGAAGGTGTACATCTCCTTGCTCACGATGTCGGTTGTCTCCCCGACTCCGCGCAGGAAAAGGCCCGTTTCCTCAAAGGTAGGCAGGCGAATCTGTCCGTAGCCGAACTTCTCGGCCAGGTCAGATGCCTTGCTCTCTACATATCGCCAGTACTTCTCTTCCTCGGGCAGCACGTCCTGAGTGCCGCGCGGCGCTTGGTACACTGGGAACTCCCTCTCACAAAATGGCTTGAGTGCCGTGAGGCACTCAAGCGCATGGCCGATCTTCGCCTGTAAATATTATAGCATCTCGCGCATCGACGATCAGGTTACGACTGATGACCGATGACTGATAGCTAAATTACTTGATGCTATAGACGACCGTTACCGAGACCTGGACCTCCTGGGTACCGGGCGAAATAGGCGTCTGAACCACTGCACCTGACGCGGCGACCGCTGGCGCCATCGGGACCGGCGCGGAAGGGGTACCGCCGGTTTCCTGGATCGAGATGGGCGGCCCGAGAGTCACACCCGCGTCTTTGGCCAGCTGATCCGCCTTGGCCTTGGCGTTCTTCATCGCCTCGTCGCGCCCCTGGTTGGCGGCAGCGGTGGGATCGCTCACAGAGAAGCTGATGCCCTGTATCCGAGTCGCACCTGCACCCCCTACGGCGTCTATGACGGGACCGACCTTGGTGATATCCCGCACGGTCACCGATACCAGGTTCGTGGCCCTGTAGTCCTTCAGGGTTGGAGAACTCCTGTTGGAGTAATCATACTCGGGAGTCAAGTTGTAGCTAACTGTGCGGATATCCTTGTCGGCGATTCCCTGCTGCTTCAGCTTGGAGACCACCGAGCCCATTTGCGAGGCCGCGTCCTGCAGCGCTGCGCTGGCCGAGACATTCGTCACCTCGACTCCAAGGGTGATCTGCGCGATGTCCGGCTGAACCGTTATCCTTCCCTCGCCGGTCACGACGATTCCACTCGGAAGACCCCCGCCTGGCTGAACCGGAATCTCCTGTGCTCCCAGAGACGTCGACATCGACGCCGCGGAGACTGACGCCGGCCCCGTTCCTATGGCCACGGGGGCACCCTGCCGTGAGGCCGGTGGGCTCGCGGTGGCAGGAGACACGCCCTCCGGCGGATGCACGATGAACTGGGTGGTCATTGCACCCAGTAGGAGCAGGACGATGGCGGCTACTGTGAGGAACAAGGGTGATCGTGGCATGTTTCATTCCCTCCAATCGACTGACGCGGCGGTACACGACGAGAACGCGTGACGCGTGGTCATGGGCGCCGCCTCCTGTGTATCCACCAGATGGTGCTGCTGGCAAGGGCGAAGATGACCGTGAGACTGGCGGCCGCGAGTTGGAACGGCAGCAGCAGACTGCTCAGAGGGCCCTGGCCTGGTCCAGCCGAGGTTTGTGCCGGCTTCTCTGCCTGGGTGGTTGTGGACGAGCGACCGATAGCTGATGATGACGGGCCCGGCTCGGCCGACGGGGATGCCTTCGGTGGCGCGCTGGCGGTGTCCGCCGGCGCGGCAGCCGGCGCCTGCGGGACGGGAGCAGGTGCTTGCAGCTTGTTGGGCGTCACTCCCGAGCTCGACGAGGACGCGGCTCCAGCCGCTGGAGCCGCTTTTGACTCGGCCCCGGCCGGCGCTGCGCGTTGCGGTGCCTGGCTTGCGGCGGCGGACGCTGCGGTTGGGTGCTGAGCCTGGGCAGGTGCCGCGGCGGCAGGCGGTCTCGACTGCAGGACGGCGGGAGCTGACGCGGGCGCGGGGCCGGAGAACGGCAGAACGAGCGAGGCTGCCAGCAACGCGACGAACACGGCGGCAGTCACGGCCGTTGCAGTTCGGAGGAAGAAGAAAGCCCTCGGGAGAACCTGCCGCCTCGGAGCTGCTTCAAGCGTGAAGGCGCGCGGCAACCGCACCGAGGGCATGGCTTGGAGAAGCTGCCGGGTTGTCCTGAGCGCCAGCAGTTCGTTTGCACACTCGACGCAGTTCCGAATGTGGGCTTCTAGCTGCGCCGCCTCTGCCGGGGACAGTTGCCCGTCCATGTATGGCGACATCCGTTCCCGTGCCCAGTCGTGCGCCGTTTCACCATCCGTATTGAAGACACCAGAGGTCATCTCAGCCCGTTGTCTCCTCGCGCTTTGCCGTCTCAAGACTCTCAAAGTAATGACGAATCGACGGCGGCATTAGTTCCATGTGTCGGGACAGAAAGCCCCGCATCGCAGATCGGCCTCGGCTCAACCGAGACTTGACTGTACCAACGGACGTTCCGGTGGCAGATGCAACCTCCTCGTAGCTCATGCCGTGGAGGTCACACAGGATGACGGTCGCCTGTTGGTCAGGAGTGAGGGTGCGGAGGCCGTCTTCGATACACGTCATGAGCTCTCGCGACAGCGCCACCTCCTCAGGAGTCGGATCCTTTCCGGCTATCTGGAGTATTGGCGAATCGTCGTCGTAGGTCATCTGATCCAGGGACTCGGAGGGATATCGCTTCACCCTGCGCAGCCGGTCGTAAACCTGATTGAGAACGATACGAAGCAGCCACGCCTTGAACGAGCCGCCACGAAACTGATGAAGGTGGGTAAAGGCGGATAGGAAGGAGTCCTGGGTGACATCCGCGGCCGCGTCCTGGTCCCGGAGCATCCGAAAGGCAAGATCGTAGGCCGCCTGCTGATGGACTATCACCAGGCGGTTGAATGCCTGCACGTCTCCGGCCTTACTGGCCTCTACCCACGCGGCCTCGTCCACTCACTCCCCCACGGGCCCCGCGCCCGGCACGATTGTAGCAAAGTTGGGACTTCCTGGCCCTAACTTCTGGAGATGGGTATCCCTCGCAAGCCCACCGGTAGTAGAATTTCTGCACAGCTTCGCGTAACCTTCGGGCGCGTCTCTCGTTATACCAACAGGTGCGCTTTTGTCGCCGTTGGGGAGAAGCGCCCTGGACCCCGCGATGCTGCTCGCGCACGATTCTACATGCAGGAGAGTAGGTTGAGAAAGCTTCGTTTCATGGCCGTGCTCTTTGCTGCGCTGCCCCTGCTGTTCCTTTCGCCGGCAACGGGCTCAGCGCAGACAACGCTGGACTACGACATAACGAACGGTCACTTCTACACGCAGGCCGATGGGTCGCCGTTGGGGACCAATCCCACGGGGTACTCCGTCACCAACGACGACGGTATCCCCTTCTGGGATACCTATCAGAAGTACGGTGGCCCCGACGTCATGGGCTACCCGGTGACCAGCCGTTTCCTTTACGACGGCTTTGTAACTCAGGCTATGCAGAAGGTCGTGTTCCAGTGGAGGCCCGAGACACATCAGGTCGACTTCCTGAACACCTTCGATGCGATGCATGACAAGGGTCTGGACGGATGGCTTCAGACTTACCGCCAGACGCCGGCCCCGTTCGACACGAGTCCGGACACCGGGCTCTCATGGGATCAGGTAGTGGCGAGGCATCTCGCATTCCTGGACCAGAATCAGGCGATCAAGACAGTCTTCCTGTCGGACCCCGCATGGCTAGAGCACTATGGGCTGCCCGTGTCCTACGCTGACGAGGGCAACAGCTTCGTGATCAGGGCCCAGCGGGCTACGTTCCAGTACTGGAAGGTGGACGTGCCGTGGGCGAAGGCGGGGCAGGTGACCGTAGCCAATGGCGGGGATCTGGCGAAGGAGGCTGGTCTCTGGCCATGGGACGCGACGGTCCCGTCCCTGCCCCCGTCGAACGTACAGATCTCAGTTGGTACTCCGGCGGGAGGCAGCACCGGGTACAAGGCCAAGAGCCCGGAGTACAGTATGGATGTCTTCATCTACGGCTTCCAATCGACTGCAGCCAGGGATCTGCAGAAGGTGAAGGACGCCAACTTCGGCTGGCAGCGCAGCTACGTCCAGTGGAAGGGTATCGAGACCGCCCGAGGACAATACGACTGGACTCAGATGGACAAGGCTGTGCAGGCTTCCAACGCTGCCGGCATCAAGATGATGGTGACCATAGACGAGGGCCCAGCGTGGGCGAGAGCCGACGGAGTCGCGAACGGTCCTCCCGACAATCCCCAGGATTTCCGCGACTTCATATACGCGATGGTGAGTCGATACAAGACCGGTAGCCCGTATGGTCACATCGACGCGATCGAGATGTGGAACGAGCCCAACCTTTCTCGGGAGTGGGGTGGGCAGAAGCCGGACGCAGGGCAGTATGTACAGTTGTTGAAGGCGGGGTACGAGGGTGCGAAGTGGGCGGACCCGACGGTGACGGTGCTCAGTGCGGCCCTCACCCCGACCGGAACCTACGACAATACCTCTACGCCGGACGACGTTTACCTGCAGCAGATGTACGATGCCGGGGCGAAGAATTACTTCGACGTGCTCGGCGCGCACGGAGCAGGATACAAGGCTCCTCCGCAGATGAGCCCCGACCAGGTGGCGGCTGACCCAAGCTACGGCGGCAACAGGATCTTCGCTTTCAGGCACGTGGAGGACCTGCGGAACATCATGGTGAAGAACGGGGACAGTGGGAAGCAGGTCTGGATAACCGAGTTCGGTTGGACCACGGACCCGATCCACCCCGAGTACTCATGGTTCAAGGTGACTCAGGACCAGCAGGCCCAGTATATAGTGGGCGCGTATAAATGGGCCGCGGACAATTGGGCTCCATGGATTGGCGTAATGAGTGTCTGGAACATTCCGGAGCCCGACTGGACGCAGGCGCGCGAGGAGTACTGGTGGTCCATAACTAATCCGGATGGGAGCGTGCGGCCCGCCTACACCGCGCTGCAGCAGGCGCGGCAGAGCGGGTACCTGCCGTAGCGCCCATCCAGAGGTGCCAGGCACCTCCGGCCGTATCGGAACATGAGCCCTGGTCTGCACCAGGGCCGGACTAAGGAACGCAGTTGGCCGCCTGTGCAACACAGGCGGCCAACTGCTTGGAAGGTCCGCGGGCTGCTGGCTCGCGTAAGCTGGCGGCCGGATAGAAGTATCCTCCATCCAGGCCATGCGCGAGCGCGTGGCTACCGCGCCCAGCGTCTTGCCAGGAATCCGCCTCCCAGGACCGCAAACCCAGCGAGTGTCAGGAGCATTACAGTAGTCCCT